>CAZPXJ010000064.1:0-15839 GCA_964590855.1 uncultured archaeon | reverse complement strand
ATACTTGCCAGCTAATATCATTTTGATATATTTATCTGGGTCGAGATTGTATACAAGATGAGAATGATAACCCTCGAGTTCTTTGTTCAAACCTAAGAAAACGGAAAAACCGGAAACGGATTGATTCATTTTAGCGACTTTGACTAAGTATCTATTTGGGAATTTCTTCAGTCCTACATGCTCAAAAACGGTTCTCTTCAAATCAGCATTCGAAATAATACATCTACCTTTGATTTTTGTACCATCGGCTAATTCAACACCAGTTGCCTTTCTTCGCTTTGTCAAAATCTTACTTACTTTTTTCTTATATTGTATCTCTCCTCCTCTGTTAACATAAGACTCTACAAGACTTTCTGCAAATGAAAACATCCCTCCTTTTGGATAGTAATATCCATCGAAAATAGGGGAAAAAAATGATATTGCTGCAGATATTGCTTTTATAGATTCAGAAGGGACTCCTAACCAGAGACAATAAACTTTCAGTACTTTCTTCAGTTGTTCATTTGTAATGAATTTATCAATAAGATCCTTAAAGGACATAAAAGCATATTTACGCATATTGGGGCAAGTAAAAACAATCTTTAGATATTCCTTGAAGGATGGATTCAGATCATTTTTTACAGCAGCATTATACTCTTTATTTATATTTGCTAGAACGTCAAATAATCCTTTAATTCCTTCTTCGTTTTCAGGATATTTTTGAATAAGTTCAATTGTATATTTTTCAGGATTCGCGTACATTGTTACAGTTTTATCGGGAAAATGTAACACTTCTAAAGGGTCAACGTTAATTAGGTCAAGGTTTACACCAAGTCCTTCAAGGGCTTTTCGAAAGATCTGGTTCTTGCCACACATAACCATTCCTTCGGCACCAGAATCAAAATAGAAACCCTTTCGTTTAAATCCACTTACAAATCCACCGGGGGCGTTATGTTGTTCTAGTATCAATGTTTTCATTTCTGGTTTCAAAGTTTGCATAGTAAGTCCAGCAGTTAAACCACCAACTCCTGAACCAACAATAATGGCATCGTAAGTCCTTTCAGATTCTGACATATTATCTTGTATACTCGCCTAGAGATACTCATAAAGTACTGCTTCCAACAAAAAAAGTATTCTCTGCGCAAATAGTACATTAGGGGGCTTCTAAAGGCATTTTAAAGACTCTATTAATTTTAAATGCGTTTTTAATAAAAAAAGTATTATGAATTTAATTCATTAAATATTTTACTAAACTTTTGTTTAAGAAATTCAATTTCGTCCACTGAAAGATTCAGAGGTGGCAAGAGTCTTAGTAAATTTTTCCCAAGACTCAATCCAACCATTATTCCTTCATCTAACAACCTATTCTTGATTTCTAGTATAATCTGCGAACTAGTTTTGTTAGAGAAAGATTGGATTTGGATACCTATAATCATACCATATTGCCTGATCTCCTTTATGCAAGGATGAGTTAAGTTGCCAAAGAAGTCTTTAAGAATGTCAATAGATTTTTGACTTCTTTCAATTATTTTTTCTTCTTCAAATATTTCTATTACTGTTTTAGCAATTGCTGCTCCTAAGGGATCTAGTTGATGAGACTGGACATAATACTTCTTGTCGTCAGGTATTTTTGAAGACAGTTTAGATTTTGTTACAATTGCACTAACAGGATAGCCTGCACCTAATCCTTTACCCATAGCAACAATATCTGGGTGTATATTATGATGTTGAAATCCAAAGGCTTTTCCTGATCTACCTAACCCAGTTGTTACTTCATTAGATATTATCAATCCTCCAGCAGCTTTAACCAATTTACTAAGTTGTTGAACATAATTTGTACAAGGTTTGTAAATTCCTCCACTTACCATTATTGGTTCAAGGACTAAACAAGCTGGGAGAATTGTCCCAGACTTCAATAAATCTTCAATGTATGGAATTAAAGTTTCATTGCAATCACATTCTATTTCATCACATTTGTTGTATGGTAATTGCATCTTTGTTTCTTTACCCGAAGTATAAGATGCTGATTTGGAATTTCCATAAGAACCATAATAAGAATCTTTCAACGATAAAACATCATCTCTCCCAGTAATTTTCTTGGCAAGACTTATAGAAAATTCAACTGCTTCACTTCCACTATTTAGAAACGTTAGTTTATCATAATCTCCAGGAATGAAATTTAATATCGTCTTAGCGGATTCCAGAGTAATAGGAGATAAGAACCGATTGTTAGTATGAATGAGATTGTCGATTTGAGATTTTATGGATGTAATCAATTTAGGATGATTATGACCAATAGCCAAACACCATACACCCGACGTGCAATCTAGATATTTCTTACCATCTGTGTCCCAAATCCAAGAACCTTTTGCTTTTTCTACTAAAATTGATTCAAAATCATTAGTATTGAGTATTAGATTCAACATTCTAATCTGTTATACAACTATCTGTCCATTAAAAAGATTTAAGCTATAGAGATGGTGTAGCTTATTTCATTCTTTCATAATACTTCTTGATGGATTTTAGAATTCCGCCAGTGTTTCTTGATTTTGATGAAGGTTCATAGTAACCTCGTAAAGGGATGATGTATACTTCTTTGCTTGTTCGAATAGTGAAATTCATCTTCTTCTTATATCCATGATCTTCTCCTTCAATCTCTAATGAATCCATTTGCTTCCAAGAAACGAACTCTTTATCACCAGTTCTTGGTTTGATAGTAAAACCTTGGTTTGTAAAAGAGTATCTTGTTCTGTTTCGAGGAAACTGAATAAACCCAACCAAAGAAAACAATATTCCACAACCCAAGAAGAAAACCCCAAGAACAAGAAGGAAATATTCCCAAACTGTCGCTTCATCTTTTGTCATCAACCAGTACCCCAAGATAGTTCCAGCAATACCTGGAAGGCTGAAATATAACGTAGGTCGAATGATAGTCCAGAGATTTTCTGGAACTAGATCTATAGTGTCAAGATCATCTAGCAATTCACTTCTAAATTCATCAAATGATTCAGTCTCTTCTCTCTTCTTTGAACTCATCATAATCTTTTGTAAGAACATTAGTTTTAATTGTTTCGAAGAAAATAGTAAAACAATGAATGATTCTACTAAGAAGTCTGATAAAGAATGGAAGAAACAACTGACTAAAGAACAATTTCATGTTCTAAGAATGAAGGGCACAGAAAGACCTTTTACAGGAAAATATTGGGACTTTGAAGAAAAAGGAACCTACAAATGTGCAGGTTGTGGTACTCCTCTATTCGAATCAGATACTAAATTTGATGCTGGTTGTGGTTGGCCTAGTTTCTTTCAACCTCTTGAAGATGATAAAATCCAAGAAGAACGTGATTCTATTCTTGGTACGATAAGAACTGAAGTAATCTGTAAGAATTGTGGAGGACATTTGGGACACGTGTTCAATGATGGCCCTAATCCAACAGGATTGAGATATTGTATCAATTCAGTTTCTCTAGACTTTGAAAAAGAAGATTAGTTACTTGATGGATAGTCTTGGAAAAGAATTCCTTTAAGTTTGTCTCATTTCCGATTCTGAAAACTCAAAAATATTCCAGCTTCCACTATTTTAATCTTAGTTTGCATTACGTAGTAATCGGTTCTCGCAAAACAAAATACTTTTAACTGAAATTTTACAAATTGCTGTTGAATAAAGGTGTATACAATGCGTATTATCATGCTTTTAACTGGTCATTTCTTCAGTGCCTAATAGCACTTGATGCTGTACAAATTTTGTAGGCCAAAAAGACTAGAAAGCTGAGATAAAGATAATACAAATTGTGTGTTTTTAGATCTCTTCTACTATTTTGTAGTTATGAGAAAAAGCAAACTGTTACAATCTTCTTTTCTTGAGCAAGGTCTTTTTGAGGAGAATCTTTTCCCCCACAGCTACTACCTTTGACAATTGGGGTGATATCAAAAGATGTGTAAAAATTGATTGAAATAAAAAATATTCATAAGGAATATAGAAGCACTAGAAGAGAATTCATGCTCTTACGAAAAAACGTGAAAAAGAGAGGAAAAGAAGACAAAAAATCGGGTCCATCTTCATCTAGTATTAGTGAAACCAAGATCAGATATAATCCTATCCTTAAGACATCCAAAAAACGAACAGATGCACTGCTTGGCATAACTTTAAACATAAACGAAGCAGAGATATTTGGTTTGTTGGGTCCAAATGGAGCAGGTAAAACTACTCTCACTAAAATCATTTCCACTTTGATAATTCCTGACAAAGGTTCAGTAACAGTCAATGGTTACGATATTGTTAAGAAAGTCAAACAGGCTAGAGCTTCAATTGGTCTGGTCACAGGTGGAGAACGTTCTCTTTATTGGAAACTAACTCCTCTTGAGAACCTTACTTTCTTTGGTAGAATGTACTATCTTACTAAGAAAGAAGCCTTTGATAGAGCTAAGAATCTCATAGAAATCTTTGACATAAAAGAAAAGGAGAACGAACTCGTTCAAAACCTGAGTACAGGACAGAAGATGAAAATTGCTTTCGCTCGTTCCTTGATGCATGATCCTCCAGTCTTACTTCTTGATGAATATAATCGAGGTTTGGACCCTCAAGCATCTAAAGATCTTCGAGAATTTATCAAGAAACAGTTACAACAAGAGCAGAACAAAACCATTCTACTTTGTACCCATGACATGAACGTTGCAGATGTACTATCTGATAGAGTTGGATTAATCTTTCAAGGTAAAATCGTTTCATTAGATTCTCCCGAACGATTGAAGAGTGCCCTAGAGTACAAATCCAAAGTAACTTTTGTAACAGAAGAACCCATCGAAGATTCCTTGAATAAATGTAGAGGTTTGAATATACTTTCTACAAAACAAGCTAATGGAGAAATAACAACCACTGTAACAATGAGTAACGGTCAAACTGGTCTAGAAATTATGGACCATATCAGAGAAGATGGTTATCATGTTGCTAACTTTGAGGTTACTCATGCAAGTTTAGAAGATGTATTTCTAAACCATACAGGTAGAACTTTAGACGATGCTGATAACAACGAAGCCAGAGAGGAGAGTACATCATGAAGCTAAAATTTGTTGAACTAGAATGTGTTGAAAAAGCACCAGTACAAAAAACAATATCTCTACATGATGAAGTAATGGAAAGAGTAAATAGTTCAGGAGTAAAAAAAACCATTCGTGCAATTAACAACTATGCAATGAAGAATCTAAAGCATTCTCTAAGATACCCTATGTCATGGTTATATTGGATGCTTGTACCACTCCTGTGGGTTATACCTTATGCCTTCCAAGGACAAGCATTAACTACGGGTGGAACATCGAGTTTCTTCGAACAATATGGAGGAACAGGAGACTATCTTTCATATGTAGCTATAGGAATCATTCTCTTCAACATCGTAGATGCAGCAATCTGGGGTAGCGGTAATCAACTGAGATGGGAACAGAAAAGTGGAACATTCGAATTTCTTTGGATGTCTCCGGTATCTCGAACAACTCTGCTACTTGGAGGAAGTCTATCCGAACTAGGGTGGATAGTATTTGTTTGTACATGCCAATTCCTAATACTTGGATCAATACTATCTTGGGCAATCTCAATCGTACAGTTGTTACTAATGTTCTTAGTAATTTGTGTAACTTTGATAGGCCTATTCGGATTTGGGTTCCTGTTTGCAAGTATCATTCTGATCTTCAAGGAACCAGGAACTCTAACTGAACTCACCGAAATTAGTCTGAATATTCTATTACCAGTTAGATATCCGCTACAAGTGTTACCAATATACATCCGTTGGATAGGGTACATAATCCCATTCGCATATGGATTCATGGCTTTCAGAACATTTACAATTGCTTACAATCTAAAGATGGGAGCAATGTATCTTTCTATCTTGTTTGGTTTGTCTGTAATTATGTGGATAGCTGGAGTGAAGTTGTTTAACAAAATCGAAAAACGAACGAGAAGGACTGGAAAGTTAGGAGCTTATTGAGGTGATAAAATGTCAATAAAACATACTATGAAACTAAAACTACGAGAATTCAACAATGAATTCAGAGGTGTTAGAGCTATCTTCGTTAAGGCATGGAAGATTCAGAAACGATACCCTCTATCTATGGCGTTCTTTATCTTCTCACCTCTACTCTGGTTGCTTCCTCATCTAATCTATGGAACAGCTGTATCAGGAGGAAGATATTCAGCACAATTAGAAGCTCTGACAGGATTTGGAGATGTATTGGTCTATACGGGATTGGGTTTAGTATTCATGGCTTTCTTGAACCGAACACTCTGGTCAACATCATATGGATTAAGAGAAGAAGAATTTCTAGGGACGCTAGAAAACATGTATATCTCACCTATTTCGCGTTTCAGCATAATACTTGGGAATTCTCTCTTCTCAATCTCGCAGGTGTTTATAGGATGTTCAATTCAAATTGGTATAATTGCCATCTGGTACAGAGATGCTTTCCAGCTAGTGAATCTGTTACTAGCCACATTATTCATACTCTTAGGAGTAATAATGGTTCAAGGACTTTCCATGGTCTTCGTAGCTTTTGTCTTTTGGCAAAAGGAAGGGTGGAAGTTCATACTAATTATTGATTCATTAGTATATCTAATCACACCATATGCATTTCCAATAGCCGTACTACCAAACTTCCTACAAGGAATCGCATCGGTTAATCCAGTAACATTTGCAATTGAAGGGTTCAGAAATGCGTTCCTGTATGGATATAGTTTTGAAATACTAAGATATCTATTAATCCTAATTGTATTAGTGCCCATTGTACTGATATTAGGTGCAATTATCTTCCGTATAACTGAAAAAATGCTGAGGAAAAAAGCTTTGTTGGGACAGTACTAAATACCAACTTCCAAGGCTATTCCTCTTTCTTTTTCTCTTTAGAGCTTACACAAAAATTAAGAATGAAACACAAAAACAATGTTTAATGATAACGGCATTCTACATCATGTCACCAGGTGGGCTTCCTGTTTATTATTATGATCGAATAAAGAAAGAGGATAAGTTAACAGATGCAATTCTATTCACTGGATTAATAACAGCCATTAAGAATTTCATGACTGAAACTGATGTAGGAGACCCTGAGCAATTTTCGACTTCTACAAGAGAGATTTTTCTAAAAACCACCAGCTGCTTCAGTGTAGTATTAATTAAAGAATCTAAAGATAACATTCTATCTGATGTTATCAAACAACTTCTTATTGATTTAACAGATAAAATCTTCGAGATTATTGGTGATGATGAAGCTTGCAATGTTTTGGATGAAATTCAAGCTACAATGATTAGGGATATTGCTGACATTATTATTGATCAATGGGAAAGAGAAAACATAAACTAAATTTAACTATTTTCTAGCTGTTCTCTGGTCACCCTGTGGTCACTTCAACTCACCAGTTTCTTATTACGTGACCAGCTATTGTTAACATAGGTGCAAAAAAATGGCCGAAAAAATCAAGAACTCAATAGAAAGAAATCTAAAAGGATGGATTTACAATCATCAAGATAAAAAGTTAGTAAAGAAAGAGATACTCTACTTTAATGGACAACAAATCTTCTAAACTGTCTATATTTTTCTTTATCACAACTTTTTGTTGAAATCCAAAGTGAATTTTTCTATTTGGTCCCAGTCACGCAAATCATTATAGCTGCTATCTTCTGCTTTTTCACCTGTGGTTGATTGTCCTACCATCTTTAGTATTCTTTTTTCCAACCATCCCATTCGAGATGTTTCAGTGAAATCCATTAAACCTCCAAAAGCATCGTATAGGTCTAATTTCTTGACACCTAGTTTTTGACATGCATCGATTGTATACTCGGTTTTCACTCTTTCATAGGTTTCGGGGTTGGAAGCATATCCTGAACAAACATAAAAACCCAATTTTCCTTTAAAATTATTCAGCTCTTCAGCTTTATTACCAACGAATTTTTTTACATCTTTCGTCCATTGTCCTATTTTGATGCTTGAACCGATTATTATACCATCGTAGTTAGAGAAATCTGGAATCCTGTCATCTGGTAAGTCTTTGAGATTAAACACTTCTGCTTTGTTTCCGTTTTCTCTTATTATTTCTGCCATTCTACCTGCTACTCCCTCTGTTGCACCATACCTGGTACCATAAAAAATGAGAACTTTTTTCTCTGACATTAGATCACAAACCGAAAATATATTTCTATATAATCGTAAAACGACAATGCTTTAAAATTTAACCATTTATCGTGTTTCAATTATTGACATTATTGCTCGACTCTTTTTCAAAGATTACAAGCATAACCGTCCTGGATTTGCGGTAGCTTTAATTAATAAAGGAAAAGTCATTGTTGAGCAATATTTAGGATTAGCAAATTTAGATTTTGATGTCCCGATTACCTCTCGAACAACCTTCAGAATAGCTTCTCTTTCTAAACAGTTCATTGCTATGGGGAATTTTAGCCAGTTTGATGCCAAGAATGTCTATCTCCAAATTGAGGATATGATTCTAGATGATCATTTTGGAAAAGAAGAAAAACCTACCAAAAAACTTCTTGAAAATGGAGAATCTGATGCATTTGCCAAACCTCCAAGAAGCGATGCTGTCCCTCTTAATAATCCCGAATTATTCATTGGTGAGTACTATTCTGAAGATCTTGAAACAACCTACATTATTAGCTTAGAAGGCAATAAACTCATTCTAAAGAATAAGAATATTCATCGTCGTATAACAAATGAGATTTTAGTCTATATTGGTGATAATCAATTTCTAGCAAGTTTCTGGAAATGGAAAGTGGTAATCAAGTTCGTTAAAGATGCCGATGTTATATCTGGTTTCCAAATAGTTAATGTTGGAGAGAACATCACTCCTCATGAATTTGTTAAAATTAAATAATTGTAAAAACAATATTTTTTAAACTCAATCTCATGAGTTCGTAAAAATCAGTAATTTAGTAATTTGATATATTTTATAAACAAGAAATTGTGAAGTATTATGATGAATCATTTTATTGCTTTCAAAGAAAAGTTAAAATCGATGGGTAAAAAAAACCTAATTAAGTCTGGGTTAATCATATTAGCAGCAATTGTTTTCTTAAGTGCAATAGTTCTGTTCGTTATCTCTTTCGTTGCTGAGGATTTTGATCTTGGTCTTAGAGCAATGAGAATTGGTGGGGGAATTTTTTCAGGTTTAGTTGGTTCCTTTATGGCTTATGGATTCATAGTAGCAGCTATAAGTATAATTAAAGGAAAACAAGTGGGACAAAATAATTCAGTTGAGAACAAGACCATAGTTACAGCACATACATATACAAACTATCCAGTTGATACAAAAGCTAGGACAGTTATATGCGAATTCTGCGGTACTAAAAATAAGGCCAATAGCACTGAATGCAGTAAATGCAGTGCACCAATTCAATAAGCTCTTTTTTGTACGAATCAAATAACTATTTGCTAAATCTTTTAAACTGGTTTATCCAATACTCAAGTAATGAGCAGAGTAGTTACTCCTAAAGACACAACTAAGAGGAAAAGAACACCGCTGAAGAGAATATTGATCTTTTTCATTTTCTTAGAGATATCAGGTCTTCTTACAGCAATTGGGTTCTTTATCGCAGCAGTTGTAGCAGGAATAGATGGTTTTGATTTAGCTTCTACCGGTGGATCAATTTTCATGGGGGTAGTAGGTTCATCAATGGTCCTAATGATAATTAGTGCAATTGTTTTCAATAGAAGAAATAGAAACGCTTACTCATCAGATAGAATAGCAAAAGAGTTTGGATATGAGAATACTTACACTACTAAAAATTATCCAGATGAAGTTAAACCCTCAAAAAAGCAAGTCTACTATTGTTCATATTGTGGATATGGAACAGATACTCTAGTAGGTGAATGTCCAAAATGCGGAGGACCGATTAAAGAAGGATAATAAATGAAATTTAATAATACAGATGAGATTGAGAAACAACTAAAGATTTATCGTTGGAGAGTCATCTTCATTTTTTCTTAGTAGGAGGATTTATTTATCACTCATTTTTTCTTCATCGAGTAGGTCAAAAGATACACACTTTTTAGATTATCGCAAAACTAAGAATTTCAAATCATTAATATTTGAAAAAAAGTGCAAAAGTAAAAAATCATTATACTATTTCCTTTTTCTTGATAATGTTAGAGCTAGTCCAATAATTGAGAATATAACAAAGAAAACTCCCCATTCTGTTTCTTCTGTATCTATTTCAGGAATGTCAACTAGAGTACAATTTTTTGATGAGAACATATTATAATACTCATCAGCTATTTCAATGTCTACTTCATACAATCCTGCATTCAGATCTGCAGAAATATTGAACTCTCCAGGTTGTTGATCTGAGAGGACAAGATAATAAGAGGAAAAGACTGAAAGACGCTCTCCTGTTGTTCTATTCACTTCAAAAGCCCAAATTTTCACATAATAAAGAGTAGATTCATCTATTACTTCAAAGGATATTGTAAACTCATTTGGATTCGAGGGATTGAGAGTTACAGCAAAATCATTAACAATTGGGTCATTGGACTCATAGATACCGATTGCTTTCCCTATTGCATAACATGTGTTTATTTGATAATAGTTACTTCTAACACTTGTTAAAATATTACCATCTATTATTGGAGGAGTATTATCACCCATATAAGTAGCGCCTGCTGCCAAATAGTCTCCAATGTATGAAGCATGACCTGTAACATTTCTACCATCAAGAACATCAGCAAAAGCAAGAACTCTGACAGCTCTACACCAACCACTGACAACTACGTTAGCATCCGCAGCAGTTTTTATAAGATCAAGTGCAGTCTGATTACCTAGCAAATGTACGTGCGACTCACCGGGGAGAACACTGACTGCATCATATAGAGTTACATCCACGATATTTGGAATGAGAATATCAGTTTCTATTGTAGCAAGTCCAAGATATGGACAAGAGGAAACATTTTCACTTAAACCAGTAATTGTTACATTCCACCCAAAACTCTTGAAGCGAGCTATTATTGGAGGAACATTTGCACCATAACCATCATCAACTATTACAAGAATCTGGATAGGTGTGTTGTAAGATTCTACAAATTCAGGTGAATTTATGGGTAGAATTAGTAACAAAACAATTAGAGGAGATAATTTCATAATTTTCTTAGTAAAACGCAATTTTTCACGCTCAGAAAGGTTTGATTTTGCACACTTATAAGAATAATGAAGGAAATCCCTTAAGATGAGTAAATCCATGGTTTAAAAGATTTCATCTTAAAGTTTATTAATCTTAAAGTTTGTATTTACAAAATGAGTACTGAAACTAAAGAGAAGAAAGGGTTTAAACCATTTGTTTTCATAATCGTACTAGAACTTTTAATATTCATTGGAGGAATGGTAACAGCTTTAGTGTTCATTTTTACAGGTTTTGGTGATACTGAAAGATTAATGACAGGAGTGTATATGATCTATGGCGTTGCTGGCTTTGTACCTGTAATTTTGATGCCTACTGTATTTATAATGGTATTTAGAAGGAGAAAAGTTATGTTCTCATCTCTTAGCAGTTTCAAACTTTCAAAAATAGGTCCATATGCTCCAGGTTACATATCTTCTGGAACTAAGAATCCTCGATTTTGTGAGTACTGTGGTTTTGAAGTAATTTATGGAGAAAGAGAATGCCCTGAGTGCGGTGGACCTGTTAAAACCATTAATAGTAGCTATATCTAACTAGCATTTTCTTTTTATTTTTACACTGGAAGGGTCATCATCTAGGTTGTATTTATGATTTACAGGAGCACAATACTTCTTACCATATCCGCACAATCTTCTACTAAATCTGATACATCTTCAAGATCTTTAATTGCATGATCTAAGATTATTAGAGCTCCAGCTGGAACGCTTTCAGAATTGTAGGCAATTTCATATTTGAGATCAGCATATAAGTTATCTATAGTTGATTCTATGCCATCTACCTTAGCTATATTTTTAATTAATTCTGCATGTTCAACTTTGAACATCGCATCAAAGGCTTCTATGAAAGCATCTATTTCTTCTGCAAGCAGGTCAAAGATTTTACCAATCAACTCATTTATTCCTTTGGGAAATTCATGCTTAATGAGTAGAAGTAGATTTTTCACACCTCTTTTTGCATTTCCTGCAGCTTTATCAGCTGTTCTTATAAAATTCATGAGGTCTGCTCTGACATATTCTGGTGTTTGGCCTTCAGAAAGCATATCGATTATTTCAGTTTCAACTGAATCAGCAGTCTTTTCTTCCTGATAAATTATCTCATACATATTTTGAGATGCTTCCTCGTCTTTTTCTATCCAGAATTTGTAGAAATCTTTTCCTTTTACTATACAGCTATCCACATAAATCAAATGATCTCTTATACGCTTTAAGATCCTTGATTCACGACGACGACTTAACCATTGTCTAAGTTCTCTATTACTCATTCATAATCCCCTCAACAAAGGAATCTATAGTTTTAACAATGTGAGATTGTTTATTAATTTTCTCTGATTTCTTTTCTTTATTCATTTATAATCTCCTCTTCTTTTGGAAATACTCTATAATCATCTTTATCTGTAGCAATCAAAATCTTACTACCTTTTCTAATCGGAACATTTTTTCCAATTAATTCCTTAGCTTTGAAAATAGTATTATTAATCTTTAATTCAATTTCATTGGATTCTCCAATACACTTCGAATTGAGTATTGTTCCTTCGAGAATATTATCATAATTGAGATTTTGTCTTTCTCTTACATCAAAAACATCTAGTAACTCGGAAGGTATCAAAGCAACAGCTTCTTCTCCCTTTTTCATATCTGTTTTAACTTTTAATTCTATCCCATCAGCTGTTTTGATGTAACTTTCCTTTTTGATTTTCTTTATTGTTCCTTCGATTGAAGTATTCTCTCCAAGAAAATCTGCAACATATAATGAATTTGGATGATTATATACTTCTTCAGGTGAGCCAATTTGAACTATTTGCCCATCCTTGAAAACTGCTATTCGATCCGCTACTCTCATTGCTTCATGAGTATCATGTGTTGCGTGAACACATGTTAATCCAAGATCTTTTACTAATTTACGAAGCTCAACTTGCAAAATTTCTCTGATTTTTGCATCAAGAGCTCTTAGAGGATCATCCATCACAAGCAGTTTAGCATTAGAAACGATTGCCCGTGCTAGAGCTACCCTTTGTTTTTGTCCTCCGCTGATTTCATCTGGGAAATTTCTTTCTTTGCCAGTTATATTAAGTAAAGTAAATAGTTCTTTTGCGATCAACTTTGATTCAGGAATGTCTAAATCTTTGACTAACGGGCCAAACAATACATTATCCTCTACTAACATACGTGGAAATAGATTGTATTCTTCAAATACGAAACCTACATCTCTATCTTCTGCTGGAGTTTTTGTCACATCTATTTCGTCAAAGTTTATATACCCTGAAGATGGCTGGAGCAATCCTGCAAGAAGATACATAGTTGAGGTCTTTCCAGCTCCAGTGGGCCCTAAAACTGCTAAATATTCCCCATCATTAATTGAAAGATTGATATTCTCAACTCCACGTATTTTACCGTAAAATTTTGTTACACCTTTCAATTCTACTTTTACCATTTCATCACATCTCCAATACAGTAGCAATTCCTTCCTTAGGATAATCGAAGCATCTACTTAATGATGCATCGAATCTTACTTTCACTCTTTCATTCTCTTTAAAATGAATAGGATGTTTTGCATGTATTTTTGCTTCAATGATTTGTTGATTTTCTAACCTTATTTGGATTCTTCTTAAGATACCCAAAAATTGGTCTTGAATTATTGTACCTTTAATGAAATTGTTTGTTAACGCTTCTTTTTCTGTTTGTTTTTCTATTTTGAAAAACTCTCGCCTTACAGCTACTGCTACTCTTTTTCCTTTTGGAACACCAGTATTATGTGTTTTAACTATTGACTGCCCAATCTTCACTTCTGACTCTTTACCCTTATCATTGAGAACTACTCCTTCTAAGAAATCTGATTCTCCAACAAAGAATGAAGTGAATATGTGATTTGGATTGTATATTAGATCAGTTGGAGAACCTAGTTGAATTAGTTCACCTTTGTTCATAACTGCTACCTTATCACTTATCGTTAGAGCTTCTGCTTGGTCATGTGTCACATGTATAGCAGTTAATTTTTCACGCTTGACCAAATCTCTTAGAAAAACTTGGAATTCTTCTCGGATTTTCTGATCAAGAGCTCCTAAGGGTTCATCTAGAAGAAGTATGCGAGCTTCAGAAGCTAATACTCTTGCTAAGGCAGTCTTTTGCCAGTCTGGAGCGGACAGAGTGGGTGGGTAATGATTTGCTTTAGAACTGATTTGTACTGATTTCAAAGCGTCCTCTACTAAAGATTCTATTTCCCGTTTATGTTTGCCTCTAACCATTGGACCATAAGCTACATTTTCCCAAACATTCATATGAGGAAATATTGCGAAGTGCTGGAAAACAAATCCAATATTTCTATCTTGAATTGGAACATTTTCCATGTGTTTATCATCAAAAAATATCTGCCCTTTTGTGGGTAAGATAGTTCCTGCTAACAGACGTAGTGTTGTAGTTTTACCACATCCAGAAGGACCAATCAAAGAGACATATTCACCATCCTCAATAATAAAACTAAGATCTTTTACTGCCTCTACTTTTCTACCAAATATCTTAGTTACATGCTGGAACCGGATATCACTCATTTTTCTTCCTCCTTGTAAAGAATCTAAGTAATAGTAGTAAGAAGAACGAGATAACAATCAGAATAGTTGCAGCAAAAGCAGCAGCTGGAAAAGTGGATGCTTCAAAGAAGTCTACTAACAGAACAGGAATGGTTCGCTCAACGCCCATACAGATAATCGTTGCACCTGTTTCACTCATAGAACGTGTAAAAGTCATTATTGCAGCAGCTAGCAAACCACTCTTCAAGAATGGAAAGATTACCTTTCGAAAAGCAGTAAATTTTGAAGCTCCGAAAGCTGTTGCCGCTTCATCATACATCGTAGGAATGGCATCAAATGACCCTATCAACGGTCTTACACAATAAGAATACGTGAAAGAAACGTGAGCTACAACTATCATCATAAACCCTGGAGATAAGATATGCATTCCATTCGTTCCCCAAAGGAAGAAGATGCTAAACCCTAGAGCTGAACTTGGAATGACAAGAGGAATATCTATTAGCAGATCAAGGAATCCTTTCAATTTCTTGTTTTTCATTTTAGAAATGAAGAATGCCATAGGTGTTGCTAAGACAATATTAATCAAAGTCACTATCAGTGCTATTTCTATAGACGTAATCAACGCACCCGTAATATCAGCAATCTTCTGATCTGGAGCTTGAAAAACTTGGTAGATCATACCAGCTTGAGGATCACCGGAGAAGGGAGAACCACCCCACCATTGGAATAGGAAAATAATCACAAACAGAGCTGGAACAAACACAAAAGTGGCAAACAGAAATAGTGAAACTCCATCACGGGCCCTGGTAACAGGTTTTGAACTGAGTTTTCTTTCAAATTTTGGAAACGCTTTATTCCAAGGTAATCCTACTTTACGTGCAAATAAACGTACGAACATCAATAATGCTAAACTAATAATAATAAGTATAAAAGCTAAGAAAGCAGTAGTTGGAATCTTTAAACCTTTCATCCAACTCACTATAACAACTGGAGCCGTTTGATAAACACCACTCACTATCAAAGTTGCTCCAGTCTCACCAAGTGAACGAGTAAAAGCCAACACAATTCCTGCAAGTAATCCTTCTTTGACTAAGGGTAAGGAAATCATTCTAGCGATAGTAAAAGGAGATGCACCGAGTGTTCTCCCAGCTTTTTCAAGATTCAAATCTAAA
>CAZPXJ010000063.1:0-15967 GCA_964590855.1 uncultured archaeon | reverse complement strand
GAAGTTATTGTTTTTTGTGATGGATGGACTAGGAGATAGACCCATCAAAGAATTGGATAATAAGACTCCTTTGGAATATGCAGATACTCCTAATATGGATAAATTCGCTTCATTAGGAATGAACGGTTTATTGCATGTTATTGCTCCTGGTGTTACTCCAGGAAGTGATACAGCCCATCTAGCTCTGTTTGGAGTGGATCCCTACGAATATTATACAGGTAGGGGACCATTTGAAGCTGCTGGACTTGGTTTGGAGGTCAAACAGGGGGATATTGCTTTTAGAACAAATTTTGCCACAGTAAACTCAGATGGTGTAATAACCGACCGAAGAGCTGGTAGAATAAAAGAAGGGACTAAAGAACTTGCCGAACTCTTCAGAGGTATGGAAATTGATGGTATTCAAATCCTATTGGAAGCTGGAACAGAACATAGGGCTGCTCTTATACTCAGGGGTGAAGGTTTATCTGATCAAGTTTCAGAGAATGATCCACATGTTGAAGGTAAAGTACCTTTGGAATTCAGCCCTTTAGATGACAGTCCAGAAGCTCAAAAAACTGCCAGAGTATTAACTTCATTTGTGATGAAAGCTAAGACTTTATTGGCAAATGTTGAGTTAAATAAAAATAGAGAATCACAAGATTTACCGCCTGCTAATTATTTACTCATCAGAGGTGCGGGTAAAGTCCCAAAAGTACCAAATTTTGAGGAAGAATATTGCTTAGAATCAGCTTGTGTTGCTGGTGGTGGTCTCTACAAAGGTGTTGGTCGAATGCTAGGTATGCACATCATTGAAGACCCTAGATTAACTGGTGGTACTACAACTGATCTGTCAGCTAAGTTTGATTTAGCTAAAGAAGCCCTTAAAACCTATGATTTTGTATTTACCCATGTTAAAGGAACAGACAATTACTCCCATGATGGTAATCCTGTAGAAAAAATGAGATTCATAGAAAAAATAGACAAAGAACTCTATAGATTCCTTCCAGAGAATTTCGAAAAAGATTTGGTGGTAATGATAACTGGAGATCATAGTACTCCTTGTTCATTCAAAGACCATTCAGCTGATCCTGTTCCTGTTGTTATTTATTCACAAGATTGTCGTGTAGATAAAGTAAAAAAATTTGGAGAGAGTTATGCTGCAGAAGGTAATTTAGGGCATCTACTAGGAAAACATTTAATGGGTGTTGCTCTAAATGAATTAAGACTGGTGCATAAGTTTGGAGCCTAACGGTGAAGAAAACAAATCCTTATTTCAGATATCATTACCTTATCTCCAGTTATTTTTAGCAATCCTATCAGTGTCTTTTTCTGCTATCATTGTAGTATTTCTTATTGAAAAAGGAGTTCCTCCTGAAGTAACAGCAATGTATCGCACATTTTTTGCGGGTATAGGTGCTTTGATTTTTTCACTCTATAAGAAGAAGATAAAGTGGATAGGAGAAAAATCTACTATTAGCAGGTATCATTGGATTCTGTTTTCTGGTTTTCTTCTAGCTGTTCATTTTGCGACTTGGTTCATGTCGTTAGATTATGTAAGCGTAGCTATTTCTACAACAATAGTTGATACAGTTCCTATCTTTCTCGCCATTTTTGGTTTTATATTTTTCAAAGAAAAAATCAAAGTGATAGGAATTATAGGTATTATAATAGCTTTCACAGGCGGTGTCCTATTAGCATTCTTCTCAAATGATGCTGGAACCCAAACAAATTTACTTTTAGGAATAATGTTTTCTCTAATCGGAGCAATAACTGTAACTTTCTATTTCCTAATTGGAAAGAAGATTTTGCAGGATTCTCCTTTGTGGCCATATTTTGCTTTGGTTAATCTATCCTCTGCAATCTTTTTATTTCTCTATAATCTAATTAGGGGACATGAATTATTCAGATTTCAAGATTCCGCTTTAGTATTTGGTTTACTTATTTTATCAGCTTTGGGACCATCATTAATTGGTCACGCTACTTACAATTACTCTCTAAGAAAGTTACCTGCTTATGTTGTGGGAGTAGTAATTCTAGGTGAACCCATAGGGGCAACCATTCTTGGAGTTATCATATTTCCTCTTACTCAAACTCCAGAACCAATTACAATACTTTTTGCTGTTATTATTCTATTAGGTATTGTTCTTACTTCAATTTCTCAACATTTACGAGGAATACTATTTTCAAAGAAAAAAGAAAAGGTAGATGAAAAACCGAACTAAATTCTGTTTTCATTGAGCAAATCAGCTAATTTATTCATAGCTGAATCTATTTCTTCAAGAGATGGTAGATAGACCATTCTGAAACCGTTTTCACCGAAAGGTCCGAATCCAGATCCAAAAACAGTGAGTACATGTTTTTTCCTTAAGTAATCAAAAACAAATTCTTTGTCATTTTTCCATTTGAATTGATCCATATCAATCATTGGGAAAATGTAGAACGCAGCTTCGGGATTAAAAACAGAAATACCTTCCATTTCTGACAATCTCTTGTATATTAAGTCCCTTCTATCTTTTAGAGCTTTAATTGTTTGAGGAAGGTAAGTATCTTGATTCTGTTTTAAAGCTTCAGCACCAGCTTTCTGTAAAGGTGTAGAAGCACATAATCTAAGACGAGTTAACTTGTTTAGGCCTTCCCATGGTTCTTTTATTTTTTCTGCAGGATCATGTATGTATGCATATCCTAACCTCCAACCCGGAGCTAAAAAGACCTTACTGAAACCATTGTATGCAATTACTGGAACATCTTTAGCTATTTTTGATGTTGCAACATGTTTTAGTCCTTCATCCAAAATTAGTAGGTCATATGTTTCATCTGATACTATGCAGGCATCATACTCCCCTACTATGTCTATTATTTCCTTAAGGCGTTTTTCGGGGTAAACAGAACCAGTGGGGTTGTTTGGCGTATTCAGAAAAACTAGCTTAGTTTTATCATTCATTAAAGATCTGATGTGATCTGAATCAGGGTAAAAATTATCTTCAACTACTGTTTTATAGTATTGAATGTCATTCTCAAAAATTGTTGCATTTCCTGAATAACTGGGGTAATGTATCCCTGGGATCAAAATTCTATCACCTGGATTTGTAAATGCCATGAAAGTCATCTGGATACCTTCAGATACACCAGCTGTGGCAATGACCCTATCAGCAGTTAACCCAAGGTCATATTTTTGATTCTCATAATTTGCTACAGCTTCTCTGAATTCTAGAATGCCCTGTGAATTCGCATAATAATTATAATTCTCTTCTTCAGCATATTTAAGAGGTTCAGTCAATATCTTAGGTGTTTTAAAACCATACTTGATGGGATCACCAATGTTCAGTTTTATTATCTTATGACCTTGTGATTCAACCTCATTTGCTACTGCAATTACATCTCTTATTGCATAGCTAAAACTCGCAGTACGATCCGATATTTTCATCGTAAATATATCCTTTAATTTGTGAGATAAAGAAATTTAATAAAAATAAAATTATTGGTTTAACCCTTAACTGGTTTACCACACCAAACATACAAGCTATTCCCTAGATATTACATCTATAAATAAAATAACTATAGTTTATTTTCTTAAATACTGGGTGTTATGTTTGCCGGCAATATCTAGTTGTAGTTTTTGCAATGGACCAGCTCAATATTACTGTAAGTCATGTAAAAGAAGGCTATGTTCAGAACACATTAGGATTTCTAATACAATATATCGTTGTTCTACTTGCGATACGGAAGGAGCTAATTCAAAGTGTGCAACTTGTGGTTCATTAACAACGCTAACAAGACATGAACCTACACACACATGTGAATGGTGTAAGTCTACAGATGTAGAAGATGGACTTTTATACCACCAACAATTACCTCACTTAATTTTCTCAGCTTTCAATGAGTTGAATAAAAAACTATCAGAAGTTTGGGATCTAACTCAACAATATCTTGGTACGGTGAAATCAGTTTTCGAAATGAGGAAATCCCGTATAATGCTCTTTGGATCAGTGGAAGATGAAATCACATTACTTAGAGGTAAAATCTCTACTTTTATTGACCAACTAGTGAAATTTGAAAATGATACCTTTTCAATGGTCGATGATAAACTGAAAACTATTGGCTATATGCGTTTTACAAATCTAGATAATATCGAAAAAGCTGAAGAAATTTTGAACTTGCTACAATCTAGGTTGGAATTGCTAGATAATACTTTGGGTGGTAAATTTACTGACATTGAAACTGACTTTGTTGCATTGAACAACAAAGTTAACTTTCTAAGTTTCCAAAATAGATTACTAAATCGTATTCACAATCTTTTGCCAGAAGACAAGAATGAGCATTTAATTTCAATCCTTCCAAGAATTTGGTTAAAGAAGAATAATGGATTGTACAAGAAATATCTGTTAGTCATGACTAATAAAAATATCTATTTCTTGCGTGAAAAAGGCTTATTTGATGTAAAATTAAAATCAAAAGAAACCTTAAGCCTATCATATATTATAAGTAAAAAATTCGTTACAAGACTGCTTTCCAGAAATATGCTCAATTTTAAGACTCGACTAGATTCCTATAATCTCTTAGGAAGAAGAGAAAGTTTAGATCAATTTATGATTTATTTCCATATAGTCGAGAATTATATTGATTATTCTATTCATAAATCTTCAATAATTGAGGATTTGAAACATTATTCATTAACAATTAATGAATTGAAAACCAATATTCAACGTAATGTTAGTCACTTGAGAGCGTATTTACTAAATAAACGTGAATTGAAACGAGAATTATATTGGCGAGAAGGTCAAGATGCGAGATTCAAGAAACTTTTTGAACAATTATTATCGGTTGAAAGGAAAATACACGGGTTGAATGAATCTAGAAAACACGGATCTCGTGGAACAAGGGGAATTGACGGCTTATTGAGTAAACTAACAAGAGAGCATACACGATTAAAACAACAACTTGACGAAATCCAAAGAAGAAGTGAAGAGTTTGACGATATGTGGGAATTTTGAGCAAAGGAATAAATACTAGCTCAAATTTCTTTTTATTGATTATATATGCCTGAGAAAAAAAGTAATTTCAATAAATTGACTTGGGTTTTCACAGAATTACTTATTGGTTTAGCTGGATTAGTTTATGGTTTATGGGGTACAATCTCTTCCTTACCAGACCCTCCTGTAACTTACATTATCTTACTCTCATTAGGCGGCGTTCTGCTTATTGTAGCTTCAGTTCAACTAATCATATATCTCAAGAAGAAGGAGAAAATTCATTGCGCTAAATGTGGTGAGCGAATTAAGAAAAACGATGAATTTTGTGCTAAATGTGGAGAAAAAGTAGAAAACGAATAGGTTAGATGTTTATTTTTCCCATACTTTCAGAAAGTCAGGCATTTCTTCAAATGTAACAAGAGGTATGTTTAACCATTTTGCGTCAGAAGCATCATTTGAGAAATCGTATTCTTCTTTAGGAGAGGTTCTATATCTTAGAAAAGACTCCTGCGAATTACTTTCATCCTCGATCCATATGATGATGGGAAGGGCGTTTAATTCGTAATAGCCTAGACTTGTGTTAAAGATGAAAAAAATGGTTTTATCTTTATAACGATGTCGTCCAACATATCCTGCATTTCTGTCAGGTCCTAAACTGGAAATAACCAATTTAATTAAATCACCTAGAGATGCAAGTTTAATTCCTGCTGGAGCTTTTAGTGTTTCAGTTTCTTTTGTCAAGATATTCACCAAAAAAGAAAGTAAGAAAAGGATTAGAATACAATTAGAATTGCAACTAGTAATCCATAAATGGCTACAGCTTCTATCAATACAATGAATAGAAAGGCTCTTCCGAAGACTTCAGGTTTTTCAACAATAGCACCTATTGCTGCACTACCCGACATACCCATTCCTATTGCTGCTCCTAACCCAGCTATTCCTACTGCTAACCCTGCACCTACAGGTCCTAAATCACCTGGTTCAAAAGCTGCAAAAGCTGAATTTGCTGATAATATTATCATTACTACTATGATTGCTAAGAATCCTAAAAACCGAAAAGATTTCCTTTTTATAAGCATTTAATCACACCTATTTTATAAGCCAAATTAAGCTAAGTCAATTTAAAAATTTCGGAAAGACATTAATCTTCTTCCAAAGCAAAGAGTAAAACAATACATATAATAACTACGAAAGCTTAAATAGGTATAGTAAAAAAGTAAAGCTGTGATTTAGATGTTTGGAGACTTTATGGGATGGCTTTTAGGTACAAAGAAAAGCCCACGTGACCACATCATAAACCTACGATTAACTGTAAGAAGATTAGAAAGAGCACAGAGAAAATTATCCCGTGATGAATCAAAAATGCAGTTGAAAATGAAGCAAAGTATTCAACGAGGAGATTTGGAATCTGCGAGATTATTTGCTACAGATATTGTAAGAAATAGACGATGGGAATTTGGTTATCAAAAGCTAGTTTCTAGAATGAATGGGCTTATCTTCAAATTAGAACGAGCGGATACTGCCGCAAGTATGGCTGAAGAAATGCATGGAATTGCAGCTGCTTTAAGAACAGCAAATGCTCAGCTACAAATTCCTGATTTGGATAGAGTAATTCAAGATATGGAAAGCTCTATAGATGGAATTGAAGAATCAACTGGAACCATTGAAGATGGAATAGATGATTTGTTGATAGCAGACTCAGACCCAGCTGAAGTTGATCGATTAATCGAACAGACAGCTGCTGAGTTAGGGGTATCTACTCAAGCTGGATTGCCTTCAGTAGGAGTCGTAGAAACAGACGATTTAGAAAACGAAATCCAGAAATTAAGGAAACGAGAAGAAGATTAGAAAGGTGATAGATTATGGTTAAAAACTGGCTTTTTGGAAAGAAAAGAAAAGAAGATGCTGATGCTTTAGCTACACTTAAATCTCAACAGAACAGACTTCAAGCAGAAGCTAGAAATCTTGAACGACAATCTGATGAACAAAAAGTTTTAGCTTCCAAAATGCTTCAAGCAGGTAACAAGGCAGGCGCTCGTCAAGCTCTTAAGAGACGAGCTGTTTTCATGAAACGATTAAATACAGTTCATAATACTGCTATGAATCTACAAGCTCAGATCGATAGTATTCAAACTGCAACATCAACAGCAGAAACAGTAAAAGCAATGGAACTTGGCACAAAAGTTGTTGGTGAGAAAATAAAAGTAGTATCTCCTGAGAGAACTGAAAGAGTTATGGATTCTGTTATGGAACAAAGAGATCAAATAGAAATGATGACAGAGGCGCTTTCAGATCCTAGCTTATCTGAGGGGGTCTTAGATTTTGAAGACGATGCTGCGATTGATGATCAACTAGCTCAATTAGAAGCAGAAATGGATCTTGGTTCAACCACAAGTCTTCCAGACGTTTCTGGTTTGCCTTCAACACCTGTTGGAACAGAAAAGGAAGAAGATACCTCTGATCTTGAAGCTGAACTTGAAGGTTTGAAGAAGAAAATGAGTGAAGATAACTAATTCTTCCCTTTTTTACATTTTTTCATATGAAACTGAATAAAATATTTTATGATGAGTTTTTGTCTACCTTACTCGATTTTACTATTTAATCTCCTATAATATCTATATTTTTAAATCTACTCAAGTTGATTTTCTATCCATTTTAGGTGATAAGGAAATAAAATGTTTTATATTGGATGATTGGAATAAATAGTTAGAGGTTGTAAAACTTGTCCGCTCAAGGCTTAATAGATCATGCTAGAAATTTTGCATTAAAAGCATATAATTTTGACAAAGAGAAGAATTACAGTGAAGCAATTCCATACTATTTAGATGCTGCAGAAGCATTAATGAAAGCTATCAAGTTTGAGCGAAATCCACAAGTTGCTCGATCACTAAAGAAGAAAGCTGAGATGTATATAGGTAGATCTAAAGAATTGCGAGAGCTTTTAGAGAAAAAGAAAGAACGCAGGTCTACAGCTGGTAGTGATGAGGAGGAAGAATCTAAGCTTGAAGGAGCGATCTCAGATATCATTGTCACAGAAAAACCTAATATCAAACTAAGTGACATTGCAGGTCTAGAACTCGCTAAACAAACACTACGTGAGGCCATAGTTTTACCATTGATGAGGCCGGATTTATTCTCAGGAGCTAGAAGACCTTGGAAAGGTATTCTTCTGTTTGGACCACCAGGTTGCGGTAAGACACTTTTAGCGAGAGCAACCGCATCTGAAGTTGAAGCTACTTTTTTCAACGTAAGTGCATCATCAATTATTTCTAAGTGGCTTGGAGAATCTGAAAAATTAGTTCGAACTCTTTTCGAACTTGCACGTGAAAAACAGCCAAGTATCATTTTTGTAGATGAAGTTGACGCCCTAGCAGGAGCTAGAGGTGGCGAACATGATGCAATGAGAAGAGTTAAAACCGAACTGTTGACCTCAATGGATGGGTTATCAAGTTCAGAAACTGATAGAATAGTAACTGTTGGCGCAACTAACATACCAGAATCTATAGATGGTGCATTCCGTAGAAGATTTGAAAGAAGAATCTATATACCGTTACCTGACTTTGCAGCTCGTGATGCAATTTTCGGTTTTAATACAAAAGGTGTAGAATTAGCTAGTGAGGTTGATTTTGCAGTTCTTGCTGAGATTACAGATGGTTATTCAGGTTCAGATATTGCTATGGTTTGTAGAGAAGCAATTATGACACCAATAAGAGAATTAGATATGGCAGGAGCAATTGATGATACTTCAATACTAGCAAGACCTGTAACTCAAGATGATTTCCTTGAAGCAATAGAAGCAATCAATCCTTCTGTTAGTGAAAATGAAATCGCGAAATATGATCAATGGAACGAAGAATTTGGCAGTGCATAACTAAGAGGTCCCCTTGATGTCTACAACAGAGAAGAAAAAGACTAAGAAAGAAAAATCCCCTTCAATTGATTTGAAACAACTCAAAGAAGAGAAACAAATTTCGGAAGAGAAATTGAAACTTATTGAAGCAAGCATAAAGGGACTAGAAATTTCTGAAGATGACTTAAAAATCACACTTCCTGTTGAAACAGTTATTAAAGTTAAAGATGATCTATCAAAGGACCAACGAGCTGTTCTTGAGTTGGAATTCGAGGACGCTTTACCAAAATGGATCAAAGCTCCTTGGATGTTTATTAAACCACAAAAAGGAGATCAGATTGAATCCTGGTTAGAGAGCTGGTCAGCAATAGTTCTTGATTATACACGTATATTTGTTATCCATGTGATTAATATCAATGATCTTAGAACCGTTCATCCATTTAATAATAAAAAGATAGGTAAAAGACTATCAATTGAACAAGTTCGAGATGTAATCGATCACTTAGTTAATCAGAATATTGCACGATGGCTTGATGAGGATACTAAAACTCGCGCAAGAATTTATTGGAAATCAAATGATGAATGGGCAGATAAACTCCTTGATTTTATGATTGAAACAGGTAGAGTAGTTGAAATCCATTCTCTATTTGATCTAACACAACTTGAAGAAAACTGGAGTGGTCTGCCTGCAGATGATTTAATCATTGTGTGTGAAATGCTGGTAGAACGTAAAGTAGCTCGATGGTTGAATAAAGACAAAACCATTATACAGTTTGAAGCAGATAAAGTATTTTAAAAAAGAAGGTCTCTAAAGACCTAATAATCCTGGGAACCAATATTTCGTCCCTTCTGAATAACTCCTATCAACTCGTGCAATACCGTGTTCTTCAAAGAATTTCAGGCTTCTATCGATTCTTTCTTCTGTCCAATCAGTTTTCATAAGTAAAACTTCTTTGGTGATAAAACCTTCTCGAGAAGCGTAATTTAAAATGATGTCATGATCAGTACTGAATTCAACAGTTGTAAATTCTAAGATTTTTACACCCGAATCTAATACTCTGTAAGGTGGTATCAATTGAGAATTTATCAATTTATCAACTGAACGTCTCAAATCATCAATCGATACCATTCGGCCAGGACGATTTTTGTTCAATTGTGTAAAAAGTTCCCCAATTGCAATTATGCCTCCATTTTCTGGAGTTAGACTCTGTCCTAGTTCTAAGATTTCATTTGCTAAAACATCATAGAAACCTTTACCTGTTAGTTTATCTTTGAGCGTTGGAGCTTCTTTCCAATCATAGCGACCAATCTCGGTGGGTAAACCAAGTTCTTCTCTTAGACTGGCCAATTTATCATAATAATCCTTATTATCAGAGATTTTGTCTCCATATTTCTTTTCAAATTTCTTCAGCTGTTTCTTTACTTCGCTGATATTATTGATCATCTGTTCAAGTTCTTTGATCATCAATTCTGCATCTTTTACTTGAAAAGCAGACTTAACCTTGATTTTCTTTTCTATATCTCTTAAACCCACTTCAATCTCCTATTTTGTTATTGTCTAGCAGTTATTTATATCTTCTCAATTAAAATTGTTGGTTCTAGAATAAACTTGGCAATTTGAGTAGCCATTTTTTGATTTTCTCTGTTAACAAACTTCTTTCTTTTGAAGATAAAAATGCTGCTAATTTGTTATTATACTTCCTAAACAGAGATTTGTAAATATCACTCATCTCTTCAAAAATTCTCTCTCCTTCTCCCCCAACTTTCTTTATTTCAAGCGAAAGCTCTTCTAATTCCTCTAAAATATACCCTACATCTATTCTTATCTCTACCATATCCGCTAATTCGAATAATTCCTTTCGAATAGAGACAAACATATTATTCATAGGGCTTGTTCTTTCCATTTTTGCCACCAAGTTTTTGTATTTTAAGAAAAGGAAAAGGAAAATGATTCGGGATTATTAATCTGATTATATCTCTTTTAATAATCTTCTAAAATCATTTAACCATTTGGCTGCTTGGAATTCTAGTTTTTCACAATCCTCTTCTTTAACTACATCCTGTGGATTGTATTTTGCAATTACATCTTTCCAGCTATTCATATCATCAATAACCCAATGATCTTTTGGAATAGATGGAAATGTTTTCAAGATGTGAAGCATTTCTTCAATATCTGCGAGAAGAAGATCAGCTCTTGCTACTGATTTCAATCTTGTCAAATCGATTAATTCAATAGCTGAAGAAACAAAATCTGCAGTTTTTGAAGGCATTTTCTTCAAAGTGTCAAATGGTATAGACACAGTGTCATCTGTTTCAACTCCTTCTGCATTCATTAATTGTTTGATTCCCTTTGGATATTTTTCCTCTAGATTTTCTCTTTTTACGAAAGCTTCCAAGTTGAATCCAATTTTCTCTAACAGTAATCTGGTTTTGAAAATATCTCTGATTAGAGCTTTCAACTGTTTTCTATAAGCTATTTGCTCAATCTCATTATCTTCGTAACCCTTTACCAAAGCATTTAAAGTTGCTATAGATGCAAATAAATCTGCTTCTAAATTCAGTATTCTTTCATCTTCTTTTGTCATGTCACCACTTGATTTAACTTTAACTTGGTTAAGCTGTTTTTCAGCTATAAAACCTTTTTTTGTATATCTTTTATGTAATTTTAGATATTCAATGTTTGTCATATCTCCATCTTCGAACTTCTCTTCCACAATTTCTAGTGTATCTTGAATTGCTACAAATTCTGCTTGTAAATCTTCTTGTCTAGAAATTGTAACCTCTTTGGTTTCTGTATCAATAGCAATACCACCTTTTGTTAGTAGTGCTTCTCTTTCATTTTCTATCTCTTTAGAGATGTTTTGTATTTGCCTCTGATATTTAACAATAGAGTCATCTAAGTCTATCTTTTCAGCAACCATTTGAGGACTATTTGATGAAGTTAAAGAAACTTGAGGTAGTTCCTTGATAGGTATTTTAGCAATTGTTAAACCTGAGTGAGTTTCGTCTTTTCTTGCTTTCTTTACTTTTGTTTTGTAAGGTTTAGCAGGAACATTTTCGAATAATTTCTTAATATCTTCAATTACTTGAAAAACGTGATAATTAGGTTGCCATTCGGCAAGAATTCGTAAGCTTAAATCTCCATCTTCCTCTACATTGGGATGATTAATTTTTGGAGTTATATCAACAAAGGGAGGAATTTCTGGAAACCCATCTTGAACATAAACATTGGCAAATATTGGGATATCAGTACCCTCTATTGTCCC
The DNA here is from genome assembly GCA_964590855.1 of uncultured archaeon. Classification (GTDB taxonomy): domain Archaea; phylum Asgardarchaeota; class Heimdallarchaeia; order Heimdallarchaeales; family Heimdallarchaeaceae; genus UBA460. Next base: position 3,902 of record CAZPXJ010000063.1, on the reverse strand, counting down.
TACATATCCTTTCCATTGCTTAAGATTCCCTCTAACGGGCTCAAAATTCAGTTGTTTGTCAAATATTAATTGCATTTCATTTGCGAGCAGGTAATCATCTGGGGAAATTTTATTCACCTAACTTTTAATCTCTAATAAATGAATACAATCAAACTTTAAAAAATATTGCATTTAAAATGGAGTTTTTATCTAATTGTAATCCTTAAGTTGAAGTACTACCTTTATTGGCTTAGCTAAGTTGTTATCTATTATATAAGCAACAGATTTAGATTGCCGAATCACATCTTTGATGACCTTATCTTGGTTTAAGATTATCCCTTGTACCATAATCTCAGGATTAGCAAGGCCATAAGTTAATACTAATCTCAAAATCAAATCCTTGACTGTTTCTTCAGAGCTTACAACAAATTCAATTTGCTCTAATTGGTAAAGATTTCCGCAGGTAGGACATTCTTCTGATTGTACTAGCTCGATTATGGTAGTCGCATTGTTCAAACCATCATAAAACATGTAATTTTGTAATGAATTCCCAATTCCAATTATGAGTTTCAAAGCTTCTTGAGACATAAAACCAGCGATTATAGAAGATAATGTTGCAACAGCTGGTATGGGAGGTTCTTTTTCCTCCTCTTCCCCTCTTTCTTTCTTCCTTTCTTCACCAAACGGAGTACAAGCTTGAGCTAATTCTTCCTCTGGTACTAAAGGTTGACATTCAAAACATGCAGTTCTATGGGGAATAATCACTTGAACATTACCTAAAAACGCAAACATTCCACCCATTACAAGTGGCGCATCTACCCTAACAGCCATCGAATTAATCCAACGCCTACCTATGAATGTGTCTAAACAAGCGATAATAACATCTGCTTCTTCATAAACCGAAATAGAAACCTCTTCCATTTTCTTGTGAATAAAGTCAATATCACATTTTGGATTCAAATCTCGCAATCTTTCTGCTGCTATCTCAGCTTTAGATTTTCCTAAATCTTTATCTCTAAAAAGTAACTGTCTATTTAGATTGGATACTTCAATAGTATCAAAATCAATGATGATTAATTTTCCTATTCCTGAAGAGGCAAGGATTGTTGCCACATAACTACCTATTGCCCCTACACCAACAAGGACTATGGTGCCTTTATTCAGTTTATCTTGATCCCAACCAGGAATGAGCATTTGTCTGGAATAGCGTTCCTCATCAGTCATGTGAAGTACAACCTATGATACTTCTTATAAAAATCTCTGATATAAGTTTCTTTCTTTTTACTTAGTTACGGTACTAACACATAATAAGAAAAGAGAATTATTTTTAAAAAAGAGCATAAGTAAGTCAAGAACCATTAGAATACTGAAGTTTAACGAGTTTCATAACGTGCATTGGTTCTTGCAATAAGATAACACTTATCTCCATCCATCATGTCTGCTTGTTTTAGGATTTCACTATCGTCCAACGGCTATAAAAGAATAGTAAGAAAGTGAGAAGAAATAAACGAAAAACAAAAGAAAATTAGAAACCGCCTTTGGTACGGGCGATAAGGTAACACTTGTCACCGTCCATCATACCTGTCTGCTTGAGGATTTCTGAGTCGTCAAGTTGTTTACCATGAAACACAATTATCACTGTGTTCGCTGGTATCTTCTTCTTCTTTGCTACTTCTCTTTTTAATTGAGCAACTGTTGATTGTGGATCGACATCTAGCTCAATTGATCCTCCACCAATTGCTGTGACTACTGAAATTCGCACTTTTTTTCACACCTAAATTGTTCTAATATCATTTAGAACACCTTACTTCTTAAAGCTTACCAAATTGTACGCTGTAAATTTCTGTAAATTTTATGGAAAGAATTCAAGAAACAGTTTTCTTCTTCTCACCTTTTCTTTTTATTGTGATTGAAGATGGTATACCTTCGATTTCTCTTTCTAGTTTCTTTATACCCAATCTCGAAATCTGTTTTCCTTCAAGAAATCCTATTTTTATCATATATAGAACATTTTTGAAGATAATTTCAGCTGTCTGATTCTTGTTAGGGCTATTATAGAGTTCTGACCAGTAATCGTATGCCTCTGGAACCAAGAAGAATTGCATTAAAGCTACTTTGTCCTTTTCCTCCACACTCTGAGGTGCTTCTTCAGCTTTCTTCAAGTCTTCCATTCTTTCTTTTCGCTGTTCAGCAATTCTCATGAGTTCTTGAGTTTTTTTCTTCCTAATTGCTTCCAGTTCATCATCGCTGGTCATTATCGTATCTAATTTCAAACAGTTAGTCATGTTATAAATTTTTTTCAGTAACAGAGAACATGTAATTTCCTAAAAATGATGATATCGGAGAAAATATTTTATTCTCCTCTTGAATCATATATCCGTTGAAGAAGGTGGAAACTACTGGATATCGCAATTCATAATACTTGGATTTTAACTTTGAAAGATAATAAACTAGGAATAATAAAAGATGGAACTTTAGGGATTGCTGGAGATACCATTGAATATGTGGGTCCTTCAGAATCATTTAATCACAAATCAGCTGATATGATTATCGATGGTAAGAATCAGGTTGTAATGCCTGGATTAGTAAATAGTCACATACACACCGGTATCCAGCTGTTGAGAGGAGGGGCTCAAGATTTGCCTGAAATTGAGTGGATGAATAAAGGAATTGGTCCGTTTAAAAGACATCTTACTTTAGATGATTTGATTTTAGGATCTAAAATTGGTGTTCTAGAAGGAATTCGTACAGGTACAACTACTTTTTCAGAATATACAGGAGATGTTGCAACTCTAGTAGATGAAGTTTATCTAAAACTAGGAGCTCGAGTTGTTGCTACTGAAACAATAAATGAAATAGCTCAAACAAATAGGGCGAAGCTCAAACCAACTGATATATATGAATTTGATAAAACAAAAGGCGAAGATGCGCTGAAGACAAATGATGAACTATTTCTAAAATATGAAGGTAACGAGTATGTTTCCTGTCTTTATGGACCTCAAGCTTTGGATATGGTTTCTTTAGAAACTTTTCAAAATGTAAAGGAAAGGGCATTAGAAAACAACAGTAAAATGCATGTGCATATAGCTCAAGGAGAAAGAGAAAGAATTCAGATAAAAGGAAGATTTGGGAATGATGCTTCAACTGTTAAAATATTACAAGAAAATAATTTATTAGGGGAATATCTGATAGGTGCTCATTGTCATGATACAAACGATATTGAAAAAAGAGCTATGGTCGAATCAGGCGCAAAAATGATTGGATGTCCAAGTTCCATAAGTATGATAGACGGAATCATGCCACCAATTTATGAATTTTACAGTTTAGGGGGAGATGTGGGAATAGCAACAGATCAAGCTCCAGGAACAGGAAATCACAACTTGTTTAGAGAAATGCGCACTATTAGTCTTTTAACAAAAACTCAATTTAGAGATCCAACTTTGCTACCTGCTTGGCAAGTACTACAAATTGCAACCATGGGGGGAGCAAAAGTATTGGGTTTAGATAAACAAATAGGAACTTTGGAAATAGGTAAAAAAGCTGATGTCATATCTATTGATTTGGAGAATTTATTACTTACTCCAATTGTTGATAAGCCTTTTCATACTTTTATACCCAATCTTGTTTACTCAGGGACAGGTTTAGAAGTAAATAACGTTATCATAAATGGTAAGCTGATTCTTAGTGAAGGTCAGTTTCAAGATGTTGATGAGAAGAAACTCATAGCAAAAGCAAACAATAGAGCTAGAGAGATTTATCTTGATGCATCAGATGATTGGAAAGTTGCTAATTCCAGAATGGTAAAGGATGTAGAGAAAGGTTTGCTGTGATTACTCTTTTCCAATCGGTAAGTGTTTTTCTACAGGAAGATATCTTGAGAGAACATTAAATCTCTCTGCATATTTTACTCCACATTTGAAACC
>CAZPXJ010000062.1:8870-16143 GCA_964590855.1 uncultured archaeon | reverse complement strand
CTACAGAGAGACTGTATTCTTTGTCAAATTTTTGATGAGAAAACAAGTAAGGTATGGTGAAGTTATCTTTGATTTGTAAAGGACCAAAGAGATTATTATGTTGTGTAATGTATGCGATATTGTTTAATCTAAACAGTGATGTTTCTTTTTCAGTAGATCCATTTACTAAGAAGTCATCTACTTTTATCTGTCCTTCATCAGGTTTGATCAAACCTGCCATCAAGTTAAGTAAAGTAGTTTTACCTACTCCTGAAGGACCGGAGATGAAAATAAAATCTCCTCTGTTGATATTTAGATTCAGTTTGGAGATTACCACATTATATCCTGCTCGTGACGGGTATCCTTTTGTTAATCCCTTAATTCGTATGAAAGGTTTGGCTTTCTCTAGAGGGAGGAATTTTCTACTAAGAAGTTTTTCCACCTCCTCCATTGTTACTTGATCAACTTCTGTCTCTGTTTCCTCTAAAGGACTAGAAAGAATATCTAAAATTTTATCTCGAGTGATAGCATCTGGGTTCCAGAAAATACCCAGTTTTTTCGATGGGTGCAAATCAAATTCTACAATCTCACCTAAAGCTGTAACAGCTTTGATATCATCAGGAATTCTTACAAAGTTTGAAGCGTCCATATAGGATCTATTGATATCGGATGACTGCATCAAGAAATCCAATTCATCTTTTCCAATATCTTTACCAATACCTACAAGTCTCCCATCTCTGATAACGAAACTTTTCTCGAAAACATTTCTGTATCTAATATCATGAGTTACAACTAAAATGGTTTTATTCATAGCCATATTGATTTGTTTGATAGTTTCTATCATCTCTTGAGTATTCTTAGAATCTAACTGACCTGTTGGCTCATCGCAAAGGAGTATCTCAGGGTTTTTTGCTAAGGCAACTCCCATAGAGAGTCGCATGGCTTCCCCACCTGAAAGTTTGTCTACTCTGTTATGTTCTACATGTTGAAGATTAAGTATTCTCAGTAGCTCATTTACATCCTTTAGAGATTCTTCTTTGGGTAAGAAAAAGAGTTTCTTAGGTACCATTAAATTCTGCTTTACAGTTAGATGTGCGAAAAGATTCTGGGTAGTAAATTGGTTAATTATACCAATATGATAGAATCGAAATTCTCTTCTTTCAAATTCATCCATTTGACTGAAATCATGGCCGTTTATGCTGATATGTCCACTAGTTGGTAAATCGATACCTGAAAGAATTTTTACTAGAGTCGTCTTTCCAGCCCCCGAAGGACCAATTACAGACACTAACTCTCCTTCTTTGACTTTGAGGTCTAATCCTCTTAATGCTGCTACTTTGTTATCATGAAATACCTTGATTAAATCGTTACATGTGATCATTTTCTTTACTCCAAATTTTTAGGTCTATACTTAGCAAAATTATACTTCATTGCTATGAAGAATATCGTGTAGAATATCACTGGTATTGCTACAAATATTAACAAGGCTACTTGATAAGGGAAGAATATTTTGAATGGTAATCCACCATATCCGCTCATTGAATCAATAAACAACCAGTTGAATAATCTCAGGAGACCATATCCTGCAGCTCCGCCAAGAATCAACCCTGGAATTATACAAGATATGAACAACTCTAATGCTGATAATAGTATTATCCGATTGGTTGGTATTCCTATTTTCTTCAAAATGTCATGTTTTACCAATCTCTTCTGAAGGATTTTTAATGGATTGCTAAGACTTGTAAATGCCACAGCTGCAAAACAGATCAATATTCCAAAAACAAACTCAGCTACAAGTACAGAATAAAATGGAAAAAGTGCAAATATTAATAGATCCCCTTCACCGTTCATATTTCTGATTTCTAAACCTAAGTCTTTACTTAGTTCATCAGCAAATTCTTCTTGATCTACAGTATTTCTTATGTTAATTAGCAATCTCTCCTCAACAACTCTCTCAATTGAAAGCAGAGGATAGATATACTCAAAATTACTTTGGGACATTACTATTCCAAAATGATCATATGGATCTGGTATATAGTAAGTGTAATAATAATATCTGTCAATAGGTCCTTTGTCATAGAATATAGGGAAGTAATCGAAAGTTGACTCTATTGTAAATGGAAAAATTTCTGGATCTCCGGCAGTATCATTCACAAAATTGAATATTGCATTTCCTCCAGCGACATATTCTTTGAAAGGATTAGATGTTAGCATTGAGGTGTTCTTTCCCAGATTCGTTATAGAATCCTCCCAGTTCTTCGTCAAATATTTCGGAGGTTTATATGCTGTATCCAAATAATCTTTGGAATCATTCAAAATTAGAAATTGAAGAGTATCATAACGATACGTGGCTTCTAGATGAGTGATATTGGTATATCCAACAATTTCATCATAGTTATCAAATCCTGCAAGTACTGAATCATTATACCTATCCCAGTTGTTGACAATTAAATCACTTCCTCCATAGAAGTAAGATTGTGTATTCACTTTATCTTGGAGAAGAAGGGGAGTCATCGTAAATGGAATCAGTAAGCCGATGAGGATCACATAAGTAAGAAAGGTATTATTAAACAGGTCAATATCTGATCTAACTTGAACTAAAGAGAAGGTGAAGAAATTCTTCTTGATTAACCAAGAAACTTTACTAATCGCTATCATGAAGATTTTGTGCAAATCTCTTACAAGCAAACCTATCCCTAGAAGAGCTATCATGATTCCTATACCTATTATGTAAATATAGACTGTTAATATAGTTAGATCTGCTCCAATATAGTTGTAACTTGATTGTATCAACCAATAACCTAGAACCATTAGTCCCCCTCCAAAAACTATAAGCAGGATATAAGGTAATCTAATGTTTTTCATCAATTGAATGTATTTCTTAGGTGGTTTTTCGACTTCTTGTTTTGTTTTTGACAATTTAATAATCCTGGGAAGAGCTATCAATATCAATAACAGCATTGTAATTCCCATCGATGCAGGGGCGGTACCTAATTCTATACTTGTAAACACAGACTTGAAGGAGATGAATTTATCTACCCTAAGTAAAGGAGGAAGAAGAATTAGATTCACTCCCAAACCTAGAAAAGTTGCAACTAACGCTTCAAAGAATTTCATCGTCGAATATAGAAAGGTTATCATCCCAGTAGATACTCCTTTGGAGCTCATAATGCGGATTTCTTGCTCGAAACTACTACTGAAAAGTTCGTTTACTTCAAACGTAACAAACAAAGCTAAGTATAAGATTGGAATTGATAAAAATACAACTATAAACTGAGTAATTTGCATTTGTTCACTAATACCAGAGAAGACATATCCAATTTCATTGAGAACAAACCAATTACTAGCAGCATTGAAATTAAATGTGTAAGGACTATTCTGTGTTAATTCCTGCATCTCCTCAAGTAAAATCGTTAGTCTATCTGTATCCATATTTGAGAAATCATAAACAAGCTGAACTGCTGTATTTACTAACAAATTATAAACAGTAACATTTTCTAAATTTTCAAAATAATTATCCGTAAATGTTAGAATACTTGGTGAATCATAATAATATGAAATTAAACCATAAAGGGGATCAGAGGGTAAAGAATATTCTGAACAAATATTAGTGATTAAATTGCTAGTAGGTTCTTGATAAAAACCAACTACTGTTAGATTCAGATTATGAGTCTTGTTTGTATCAATTTCTTCATATGAACTTACATTGAAACTGAGAACATCATTGACTTGTATATCTTGAGATGATTGAAAGGATGATGAGATTAGAATCTCATTCTTTTGTTCAGGTAATCTCCCTTCAGTAAGTAGTTCATTAATAACCTCTGTATAGTTATTCTGTATCCCAATGTATTTTACTGTCAATGCGTCTTCAAAAAATGTGAAATTGAGAGACCGCATATTGGTTATGTGTGAATAATAATACGCTCTGATTATATTTTTAACTACTGAGGTCTGAGTGTTAATTGTGTGAAATATTTCTGCGAAAGCATAGTCTGTAATATTAGGGTTAACAGGATCATTTTCTATCCCAAAACTGTTTCCTAAATTTAGATTAAGATGTAGAGAAAGATTATTGTCATTATACACATCAGCTGATTCTACATAATTTGTAATAAGAGAAGCTCTCTTTGAATCAAACAGAGTTGTACTGGTAACAATGATAGTAGATAGAATAGTTAATCCAAGTAAGCTTATGATTAATCTTCTTTTATTTGCTTTCCAAAGAATAAATATCAAAGAAGAGGAGTTTTTGATAAATAACCAAAAGTTTACTGCTACTAGTTTAGCTTTCTTAGCACCTGGAATAATAGGTCTGGTTAGAAAGCGAACCATTTTTCTAATTCCTCTATGGATTCTTTTTCTAAAAATAACGTAGATTAGAGATAATACAAGAATGGGTGAAACTACTGTATACCAATATTTTATCCAGAAGTAAACAAAAGGTGTAACACTCTTTATACCAAAAAGAATGGGATTTTTTGGAAGGTTAAGTTCTAGATCTGACTGAACTTTCCAACCAAAAACATAATCAGAAAGGAATCTTTTGTCAGGAAAACTTGTTGATTCAAGAATTGTCGAATAAAGTATAGAATAGGATCCATTTGCCATAATTTGGAAGCTTACTGAACCAAATTGATATTCATAAGGATAATCTTCAATTAGAAGACTCTCTCGAATGAGATTCCCTCCTACGTCTTCTATAACATGCAGTTTGAGTGTTTTTGTTTTCTGGTAAGGGTCATAGTAGTAAGGAATAGATTCTAACCAGTAGTACGATGGTTCTTGATAAATGATATAAGTTATGTTCGTATAAGAGAAGACTTCAAACATTCCATAATAGTAGTAAGAACCAAAATTTAACTCTTTGAAAGAAGAGGGTGTTAAGGTTTCATTGATAGCGAATTTAGCAGCATATAAAATACCATAAGAGACGTAAGTCAAATAAAATTCCTCATCAGAAGTTATAGATACTTGAGACCAAAACCATGAATCTTCAACTTCATAAACTGATGAATTATAATACCCGTCATCAGTTACACCGACAATCATCATAGTTGCACTTTCAGTGTATCCAATAGTTTCGTTATAATTGTATGATTTGAGATAAGCAAAAAGTTGATTCTGAACAACAAAAACTTCATACTCGTCAATTTGAGCAATTATGAAATATGATGTATCAACAATTGTTCCATTAAGATGAACCCTAGTATGATCAATATTTAGATTTCTAGTATCTGCATAAGTGAGATCAGTAACAAGTATGTGCAATATTTGATCTTCAAGGATAATTTTCGGGTAGAAGTAAGAGGCATTATTGGTATACAATATAGAAACTGAGTGACCTGTTTCATTATTCCAAACATACATTTTGATAGCATTTCTATAAATTTGATCCTCTAAGTGATAGACCAATGACACATTATCTCCGAAGATATAGGCTTGAAAGAATTGACTATAGGATTTTCCTCTATCAACTTCTATCATAACATCTTCTATGATGTGGAGAATAACAAAAGTACCATTATAATATCTTAATTGAAGGAAGAAATGAACACGATTCTCATTATCAATAATTGTATCTGAAGCAACAGATCCTAAATCATTTGGATTATATTCCATCAGGATAAACGGATCGACATGAGTTGAATCTGAAAATGCAGATATTTTTGATGTTGTGGTCATAACCATTGCAGCTATAATTAAAACTGTAGTCAAGATAATGATTCTTTTCTTTCTAAAATTACTCATCAGGATATCACTTAATATTACTAATTACTACCTCAATATAAATTAATTCTAAAAAGAATACTTGTGTATAAATTCACACAAGATTTGATTCAGAATATTAGAAAAATAAAGGCCAAGGTGTATCAAAAAGAAACTCAAAAGAATAATTTGTGAGTAGATACATCGCAAAGAACATAGCTACAAACAGAATAGGTATAAGAATAAATATCACAGTTTCTTTGAATTTCTTAAGCTGCGGAGATTTCTTTATGTTGATCTTTTCAGCAGAAACCAGATTTTTGATCAACAACACTAAGACTATTACTCCATAATAGAATATGAGGAATAAGTCCAGCAGATACTTCAGATGATCTTTAACCACAAAGGGTCTCTTGATTTTTTTGATGGTAAAGAATGCTGTTATACCTAAAATCGCGCTAATGACTGCATAAACAACAATCAGAATGATGAAAACCTGTGCATGTTCTTTACCTAAATTGTAATTAAACCAAAATTCTTTTCCTGAAAAATAATGGCTCCAAATGATATTAACATTCATTAGAGTACTATAATTGCTTTTATAATAAGTGTAGTAATAAACCCCCCTTACATCAGTTATGATAAATCTAGATGTAAAGCGTAATCCCATCAGAACTATATTTGGAATAAATGCTAAAATGCTAGTAATTTGCAAAAGGAAAGATAGCTTGATTTCTCGATCAGATTTCTTTTTGATGACATATAGCCAAGTAACATTGAAAATGTAAGATAGAACTAGAACAAAAAATCCCGCAGATAGCAAGAAGAATGCTGACTGTAATGCTGACTGCCAAGTCGCTTCTAAATCTAAGAAGAAACCAGCTATAAATGTTGTAGATCCTAAAATCAAACTCAGAACAAATAACCATCTCTTTTCATACCATCTTCTGTTCATTTCTTTGATTTCTTCAACTAGCTCCTTTTTAGAGGTTTCATCAACTTCTGAGGATTCTTGTTTAGCACTCATTATTCATTTTAGTTTATGAGATGATAATAAATCTATCGAACAAACCAAAGAAAAGAAACTATTATATTATTCTAAAGCTTTTACCCTCAATGGATATTAATGACTCAGTCTTTGCGATACTCAACTTTGAGCAATTTGAAAGATTCTGTACGAAATTCAACATTGATCCAACTGAAGTGAAAACAAATTTTGATGGTTGGAGAAAACTAGTTATATATACAAAAGATAGGGTTTTTCTTTTTCCTCGCGATCCTAGAGGCGTGGAATGGTTAAATGTTGAAATCTTAACATATAAATTTCTAAATAAAATCGAGAATCTTCCTATTCCTAAATTCATTAGTAGAACAAAAGATAACGACATTTCTTTCTATGAGTTTGCTGAAGTTACAAGACTGAAAGGTATTCCATACTCAAAAATAGAGAACAAAATTGAATTTTCTAACGTTTTGGAGTTACAGATTAATTTAGCTCAGCTATTTTCTATTTGGCATGATATTTCATTGAATAATATTCCGAAAACAATAAGTCCAAGATGAAAGCTTGGATTTTCTGCTCCCA
>CAZPXJ010000062.1:1028-8860 GCA_964590855.1 uncultured archaeon | reverse complement strand
GGGATACAAGGATATAATTCAGATGTGGAAGGGAGAGAATTTTGATCCTGAAAAGTATAGATTCGAAATACGACTACTCGATCAATTGACAACACATGAAGCATTTGATTATATAACTAATAACCTGTTTTTTTATCTCCGAGAAAATAAACTCAAACAACTCGATTTATTAGCAAAAAGAACTACTTTGCCACTTTGGAGGCAGAGTATTGAGGAAATTGTAGCATTACAACCAGTGCTTATTCATGGTGACATTCATGAAGACCAGATTCTTATTGAATCTGAAGATAATATGAAAATTACAGGAATTTTAGATTGGGAAACAACTAGAATAGATAATCCTATTTGGGAGTTTAATTTTGTTGAATGGGGATACGGTATTTGGAAATGGTGGGAGAGTTTCCCAGAGATTAGAAGAACTATCTGGAAAGAGTATTTAGATAGAAGGAATATCTCATTAAAGACTCTAGAAGGATTGAATCTTATTTATACACTATTTGAGTTTCTTACTGTTTTTAAGCCAGACAGTAGTCTAGCTACTCTCATAGGTAAAAACCAACAAGAATCTGCAGAAAAATGTTTAGAAAGATTATGTGAGATAACAGAAAAATTAGAGAAAGAAGAAAATTAAGGATGACGTATATTTTTCATTTTCTTCATCGTTTTCATCCTCTTCTTCAACTTTTTAATTTCTTCCTTTTTACCAGCTTTTCTCAGTTCTTTCAGATGCTTTTTCATCTGTTTGTTATCAAACATTCCTCCGTTTCCCATCATAGGACCGCCAGGTATTCCATGAGCTGGGACCTTCATAGGTTTCTTCTGAAGCTCTTCATCAATGGTTTCAGGATCCAATTCATCAATTTCAAGAGAGAGATCACCAAGTCCTTGATGAACATAATAAGTGTTGTAAAGGTCAGCATAGATACCGTCGTGGTCCATCAATTCATCATGTGAACCAATTTCCATGAGTGTTCCTTGTTCAAATACAACTATTCTATCAGCATCTTTTATTGTAGAAAGTCTATGTGCTATAACAAAGGTAGTCCTTCCTTTGAATAATTCACGTTGAGCTGCTTGAACAAGAGACTCAGTATAGGCATCCAATCTGCTAGTTGCTTCATCTAAAACTAGTATTCTTGGATCAGAGAGCATAGTTCTAGCCACAGTGATAATCTGTCTCTGACCTGCTGAAAGTTTCTTCCCACCTTCGACCACTAGAGTGTCATATCCTTGAGGTAAGGCTTCAATAAACTCATCTGCGTTGATTCTTTTACTTATTTCGTAAACATCTTCTCGAGTAGCAGAAGGGGAACCATAGAGGATATTTTCCATAACAGTTCCATTGAATAGAAATGGTTCCTGTGTTACTAATCCTATAGCATTTCTGAGAGAAGATTGATTAACATCTCGGATATCTTGAGATCCGATTTTTATTGCTCCTTCCTTGACATCGTAAAAACGAGTTAAGAGAGATGAGAATAAAGTAGTCTTACCAGCTCCTGTATGACCAACACAAGCAATCATCTCACCAGCATTAGCTGTGAAGGAAACATCTTTGAGAACATAATTGTCCTTGATGTAAGCAAAACTAACATTCTCAAAATGAACACTATCATCCACTTCTTGAAGCTCGACTGCATCAGTTTTATCAGCTACAGCTGATTTTGCTTCAAAGATATCTATCACTCTATCCATAGCTCCTAACGCTGATTCCATTTGTGGGAACATCATAGATAACATAACCATTGGAAATAGGAATGATTGGGATAGTTGAACAGCAGTGTAAACGTCTCCAAGTTGAATTTCTGTGGATTGGCTAATCCAACCGCTTGCATAAATTATTGCTATGAACAATCCATAACTAAGAGCGGTCATGGTCGGGTGCATGAACATCATCAAAAATCCAAATTGTCTAGAATATTTGTAATGTTTTTGGTTAAGTTCTCGTAACTCTGTTGCTAATTCTTCTTCTCTGTTGAATGATTTGGCAACTGTTATGCCTTCAAGTCCTTCTGCCATCTTTCCTGAAACAAACCCAAATGCTCTTCTTGTCCGCAAAACTATTTTTCGTGCAAAGAAACTTAAAATTCTTGCCATAAATAATGCTAAAGGAACAGCTACTAAGCTGATTACCCCTATTATCCAATTGGTTATCATTAGGTAGACAAAAGACCCAATAATTACTAATAGCTGAGACACAACAGCAGTAGATATTTGTAATCCTGTTGCTAGCTCTCCTGTATCAGCAGTTACTCTTGCAGTGATATTTCCTGATTGTTCATTTTTCAGATAAGACATATCTGAATAACTTAGTTTTTCATATAGATCTGACCTTACTTCATGAAGCATCTTAGCATTCATTTTTGCTTGAATTCTAGTAGAAAAAGAACTGATCACCCAGCTAACTAAGGTAATAGAGACAAAAGTTATTGTTAAACCAACAAGTAAACTTGTAGCATTAGGAGTTTCTGTTAAAACATTGATTCCTTTTCCAATAACTATAGGACTAATGACTGATAAGAGGGAGTAAACAATAGATATAGATACAACAAGAATGATTGGCCGGATATATACTCTGATATATTTCCACAAGTTTTCTAGTAAAACCTTCGTGGGTCTAGATCGATCGTATTTTTCATGACCGAAAGCTCCACCTGGACCTCTTCTTGGACCATGACTCATTAGTTTCTACCTCCTTCACCTGGATTTATATCATAACTGATACCATTTTTTTCTGCAAGAGGTAGATGTTTGCACATGAACTGATAGTCAGAACATCTTTGTATTAACTCCGAATGACTCCCTATGTCAACCACTTCTCCCTTCTTCATAAGAATAATTAGATCAGCAGCTACTAGAGTAGTTAGTCTTTGAGTCACAACTATACTAGTTCGATTCTTCATCAATTCTTCCATAGCATATCTAAGTCTAAGTTCAGTTTTGATATCCACTGCACTTGTGCTGTCATCAAGTAACAACAAACTTGGATTAGATAATAGAGCTCGTGCAATAGCAATTCTTTGACGCTGTCCTCCAGATAGTGTTACACCTCTCTCGCCTATTACAGTCTGATATCTATCGGGTAGAGATCCTATAAACTGAGATATTTGAGCCTTCTTTGCAGCAGTTTCTATTTCTTCATTAGTAGCCTCTGGTTTGGAGAAAGCAATGTTTGCTCTTATTGTATCTGAGAACAGGAAAATGTCTTGTTCAACCATAGTAACATTAGAACGTATGTATGTTGTATGCATATCCTTAATGTTGGAACCATCAATTTTGATTGCTCCATCGGTAGGATCATACAATCGCAAAAGCAGTTTGAGAATGGTTGATTTACCTGAACCAGGACCTCCAATAAGTGCAATTCTAGCTCCTGCGGGAATTGATAACGAAACATCTTTTAGTACTAGTTTTTTAGTTCCAGGATAAGCAAAGTTCACTTTATCAAATACAACAGCTTGATTCCAATCTCCTTCTATTGGACTTTCTGGTTGTTCTAACGGATCTGTGAAATTCATTAAATTCCATAGCCGTGTAGAATTTTGAAGCCCTGCCTGAAGCATTATGAGCCTTTGAGGTATCATAAAATTCTGTCTATTAAGATTTAACAATAGAGAAAGAATAGATAAAAGAATTCCAACACTAGCATATCGACCATTTATTACATTATAGATACCGAATGCAAATGCTCCTGCAGTTATTACAATTGAGATTACAGCTGGCCAGTAGAATGCACTTAGGTATCCCTCTTTTTTCATGTCATCGGCTAACTCCAAACTCACATCATTGAATTTCTCTATTTCCTTATTGTGATTATCAAAGGATCTGACTACATCAACCCCCTTAAACATTTCTTGAGATATTGAAGATAGAGCGCCTAAATCTGTAGCAAGTTTTCGTCGAATTGGTCCAACTCTTGCAGCATATAACCAAGCTGTAACCAGATATACAATAAATGAAACTAAGAAGACAACTCCGATAATCCAGTCGTATATCCAAAGTAATGCAGTAGTAATTATAATGGTCATTACCGATCCAATTAAGTTTCTTAAGGAAGGGTGATAAGCCATACGAATTTGGTTTATTTCATTCATCCCCATTGATAGGATGACACCTGAGTCATTCACATCAAAGAATGCCATGGAATGATTTTGAACAACTTCATAGAATTCTTGTCTCATATCTCTTTGAACTCTGAATGAAGTATCTGCCCATATAGCTATATTTGCACTGAGGGTTACCCAAGCAATTACTACGTAGATGACCATCCAAACTATTCCACTAATGAAATCTGGGGAGAATATTAGTCGATTACTTGCTTCGCTCAAAGTAACAATATCAGCTACATTGCTTGATAGAAAATAAGTTATTTGAAAAGATAGATTTCTTTGGAATATTCCTAAAACATCTCCTACAAGAGCTAAGGTTTTTGTAGAAGAGTAAGTGCTGATACCTAGAAGAATAAAAGCAAATAGATATCTCAAAGGAAAACGTGTGAAAGCAGACCAAAACCATCGTCTTGATGTTCTATACTTTTTCAGAATTTCACTGGTAATGTTTGTACCGTAGTTATTAATTTTAGTTATTTCATCTTTTCCAACAGTAACCATTTAAAATTCCTCCAAGAGTTTGTTAATCATATCTCGCTGTTCAAGTAATTTTGATTTAAGATAAGCTTTAGTCATTTTTCTTTCTTCTTCTGATTCGATGCCATCTAGATGTTCTTGGAACATTTCAGGATGATGTATGAGTACATTCAATCTGGGTGTTGCCATCCCTTGATTCATCATCATTTTAATGAACGGCTTTCCAGGTGTTTTACCTTTGAACATGTGCATTTTCTTTCGGAAATCAGGAGATAAGTCCTGAGTTAATTTCTCAAACAATTTCTTAAAAGGAATGAATCTAGATGAAAAAAGACTTCTGCCACCTGAAAAGAAATGCTTACCTTCAGTTTCCATAATAAATGCAGAAATATCAAGTAAGGAAGCTAAAACCCTAAAGAGTGATTCTTCTCCTACATCAGTAATCTTGTATATTTTCTTCAGTCTTCCACCTTCAGGATCCTCTCTGTCTAAAACTATTAATCCACCTTTTTCCAAAGTTTCTATTGCAGGATAAATCCCACTGATATTATTCCAAATAGTAGCTTGATCTCGAGTCTCTTTAATAGAATCTTCAAGAGTAATCTTTATCTCATCAATGTAATTAATATCTGCTTCAGTGATTTGGTAGTCATCGTTAAAAAATCCTTGAATTCGTTTGTTGAAATTGAGTATAGGACATTTTTCTAGACTTTCCAGAACATCTGTCTTTATTTGTTCATAATTTGGGATTTCGTTTTTTTCCTTTGAAAGAAATTCCTTTAGTTTAGAAACGATTTCTAAATGATTGTTAAGAAATTCAACCCCCATCTTTCTTCTTTCAAAAAGAATTTCTGAAGCTTTGGATCTCATTTCATATGCATGAGAACCCTCGGGTGACTTGGCAAGGTGGAGGAGAATAGCAATCTCCCCTAGCCTTCGAACAAATCGTTCTTCATATTTGCCAATTACTGCTTCTTCATTTATTTCCATTATCCCACCAAGTTTAATTATCATCTCTGAAAGGATTTATCCTATCTCTAGTAATTTCACCATCAGTTATCATAACATCTCTGGATGAATATTCAGCTAGCTTGGGGTCATGCGAAACAGCAATTATGGTAATTCCTTTCTCTTTGTTTATCCTTCTAAGCAATGCAAGAACTTCCCCACCAGTTTGTGAGTCAAGATTTCCAGTTGGTTCGTCTGCTAGCACTATGGGTGGATCATTGATAAGAGCTCTACAAATCGCTACTCTTTGTTTTTGCCCACCTGATAATTCAGTAGGTTTGTGAAGCATTCGGTCTTCTAAACCTGCTATTTTCAAGAGCTCCTTAGCTCGTTCTCTAGCTGTCTTATTTATTCCATAAGGTAAGAGAGGTAAGAGAACATTATCAAGGGCAGAGATTGTATCAATGAGAAAGATATCCTGAAATACAAAACCTATTTTGTTCTTTCGTATATCACTCAACTTTCGTTGGTTCATTTGTGTGATTTCTATTCCATCGATGAAAACTTCTCCACTAGTAGCTGAGGCCATACAACCTAATATAGTTAGGAGTGTACTTTTTCCACTACCACTTGGACCCATTATTGTGATGAATTCTCCTTTTTCAACACGAAAATTCACACCTCTTAAAGCTTTAACTTCTGCTGGAGTATCTTCGAAGAATTTCCTCCAGAGATCTTTGATTTCAATTATCAAATCAGTTGAATCTGAAACTACTTCACTAGCAATTTTCAAGTGTGGTTTTGTATCTATTGTATTTTCCATCATAATCACCTAACTTCCCTGAAGAACCTCCATAGGCTTAACTGAACTTGCTCTAATACCAGGATATAACCCACCTAGAATACCAATACCAACTGCAATTCCAATTGCAGTGAAGAATATTAAAGGAGTAATTACAGGAACAAAAGGCATTCCACCAGCTGCTGTTGATGCCATCAATCTTTCAAGTCCTTTTATTGATAGAAAGGATAAAACAACTCCAACTAAGGATCCAGCAACACCTAGGGTGACACTTTCAATAATAACCGAATAAATTATATGTCCTTCTTTCCAACCTGTTGCTTTCAATATTGCAAATTCTTTTGATCGTCCTTCAACACCAACCAATTGAGCAATAATTACACCCATGCTACCTGAAATGATGATAACAATTGTCACTACTGAAATAACAATATCTTGAGTTGCCATCAAATCATCCATAGTATCAAGAGCTGAAGCTAAGGAAAGTGCTGAAAATTCCATTTCAGGATACTGTTGATTAAGATAGGTCATCAAATCAGATATAAAATCATTAACTTCTTCTGAATTATCTATTGATGTTCGAACTGCAACAATATTCGGATTAGTAACACCAAATTGTGAGGGATCTAAACCAAAAGGAGTGTAATGAAACATGTAATTTATCGTATCATTTCGTAATAGTTCCGCAAGTACGTTATTAGTGACATTAATAGGAACATAAATATCATAACCTGTAACCATAATTGATTGTTGAATGCCACCAATTCCAGCTGAGGTTATTCCCACAATTTCTAAGTCATATGTGTGAGTTGTATTGATCTTAATAGTGAATGTTTTTCCTATGTCAAACACTTCGGAGTTATTTTTGTAGAGTGCGTATGGTATGATACACTCATCTTCGTTATACTCAAATTCCCTTGATTCTTCTGTTAATTCTTCTAGTTCAGAATATATTTGTTTAAAGGCAGATAAATCTTCTATTCCTCGAACATTGATCCCCATAGGCGTGCCAAAAACTGTCGTTCCAAGTATATTCGTGTAATTGTTCACAGTCGCCGGTAAAAGCTGCTCTGTTGCCACTGTATTAATTTGTGAGTTATTTTCAAAATTCATTATTGTTTCTGTGATATTAGTGGGTAATTGAGAAGCATATGCAAAAGGTGTATTCTTCTCTTGAATCTGAAAAGTTCCAATCAATTCACCAAAAATATCATCAAAAGTTTCATCCATTCCTGCTGTAAAAGCATTTATTGTAACCTGCATAGTAATAGCTATACTGATTCCTACAATGGCAAGAATGGCAACGATCTTCCGTCTAAACGCGTTTCTAAACGCAAACCATGTTACTTTTCCAATCTTCATGCATTTGACCTCTTGTTCAGAATTACAAATATTAAGATTTATGAATATTGGTTAAGATGAGCATATATAAAGATAACTATTTGTAGAGAAAAAATTACTCCTCAACCATATAAGGATATGTATAATCCTTGGGA
>CAZPXJ010000062.1:0-1018 GCA_964590855.1 uncultured archaeon | reverse complement strand
TGGGAGGAGTAAAGGTTTCTTTGATAGTTCTAGCCGAAGTCCATCTCAGTAGATTTAGGTAACTACCTGCTTTATCATTGGTACCTGAAGCACGTGCACCACCAAAAGGTTGTTGTCCAACCACAGCCCCTGTAGGTTTATCGTTAATATAGAAATTCCCAGCTGCATTGCGTAGTACTTTACTTGCTAAATCTACTGTTTGTTTATCCTTAGCAAAAATAGAACCTGTTAAGGCATAGGGAGAAGTAGTATCACACAATTCTAATGTTTCTTCGAAGTTCTCATCTTGATAAACATAGATTGTCAAGACTGGTCCAAAAATCTCTTCCTCCATTGTTTTGAAATTCGGATTAGTTGTGACTATTGTAGTTGGTTCAATGAAGTATCCTGTTGTATCATCATAATTACCCCCAGTCAGTATCTCAGCTTCTTCTGAATTTTTAGCATAATCTATATACTTTGTAATATTACTGAAAGCAGGTTGATCTATAACAGCATTGACGAAGGTACTGAAGTCTTCAACATCACCTTGTTTAATCTCTTCGGTTGCTTTAACCAAATTAGTTTTCACTCTTTCCCACATACTTCTAGGAATATATGCTCTACTAGCTGCAGAACACTTCTGACCTTGATATTCAAATGCTCCTCTGACCAAAGCAGTGGAAACTTCATCCACATCAGCTGAAGTATGGGCAATAATGAAATTTTTTCCACCGGTTTCACCAACTATTCTTGGATAGGTTCGATACTTAGCTATGTTTGTACCTATTGTTTTCCATATCCACTGAAACACCCCAGTACTACCAGTAAAATGAACCCCAGCTAAGTCAGGGTGTTGTAGCACTTGTTTCCCTACGACTGAACCTTGACCTGGAATGAAATTAATCACACCGGGAGGTTATCCAGCATCTTTCAATAATCGCATGATATAGTAGGCGGGATATACAGCTGAAGATGCAGGTTTCCACACTACTGTGTTACCCATAAGAGTTGGAGATGTTGGAAGATTGCCACCAAT
>CAZPXJ010000061.1:0-16211 GCA_964590855.1 uncultured archaeon | reverse complement strand
TCCATTCTAGACCAGCGAAATCCTTGATGGTATCATTGAATTCTGTTCTAGCTATCTGTTTAGCTTCTTCCACATTATCAAATGTATTATGATCAGTTAGAACCATGGCATTGAAACCCATGGAAATATGCCACAAAATATTTTGTCGAGGAGTAAGAAAACCATCTGATGCTAAGGTGTGTGAATGGGGATCCAGAAGAATGTTCCATTCTGAATGATTGTAATCGGGAGTAAAACTGAAATCATCCCAGTCATTATCTGTATATTTGAACTTTGGATAACCACCAAAGGCGAAAGGAATAGAAACTCCAATCAGTATCCAAGTTACAAGGTTTAAGATCAAGAAATGCTTCAAGTAAGTTTTCAAGGTTTTCTTTGTCATAAAATCAATTTAGAGTTTGTAAAGTTAGTAAAAAGGTTTTGGCTAAGTCAAAGAAATTAAATCGATACAAAGAGGACTTGATTATTACAACAAATGGTCCAATTTCCATTTCTGAATAGAATTACAGAAATGGAAACAGTAAGATAGGTAACAACTAATAAGCAACCAGCGCTAGGACCGCTTCTTGGTCGGTGAAGAGCATTCATGGTAATATCTGCCCTAAACTTGTTTTCCGAAACTTGAACAGAGTAATCTTTGAAAGAGGAACAAGAATCAGAAAAAAGCATAGATATGTTTAGGTTACATTGATAGTATGTAACCGGATTACCCGGAAGTTCTATGGAATCAACAACGATTGATGTAACAAGTGCAGGTTTAGTATAAGGAGTTAAATAGAAAATAGGAAAGAAAATAGATGGAAAAATAACAAGAACAGCTAATGAGGATATTAATATTATTCTACCCTTTTTCATAATGATATTGTATGGTTTCTCGAGATAAAAGTTTTATTAGACAATCAACTATCTATTGCGAATATAATTCAAAGTAAAGAGAGTTGGTAGCGCCGAATGGACTTGAACCAATGATCTCAGGGTTTTTCACTTCAGAATTAACACATTCCGAAGATATGAGCCCTGCGGGATTTCCATGCTTAGAGATTATGTGGAATCAACCACATAACTTTCCCCACGGCGCTATCTCTATGCTCATTCTTTCATTGTTAATCTTTTAAGTCTTTGTTTTGAGTAGAACAAATTACTTGTACTTCTGATATTTGCTAGCTCCTTTTTTTGTATAAATAATTCTTCTTCATCAATTTCAGAAACAAAACCTAGTTGATTTAACAGTTTCAATGTATTGTCTTCTAGTTCATCAATCTTAATATCTGAAAAAGGTTCATCTGATAAGAAATAGTTGAAATTCAATAAATTGAATATCAACCAATTTTCTTCTTTCGTTTTTACTTCGAGCAAATAGTTTGTTAGTTTTTTAAGTTGAGTTGCCATTTTTTCACCTTTAAAAAAGAAAAGTATATGGTATTGTTTAACACCATACAGTTCCGCCTGGACAAAAAGCTGTAGCAAACAGAGTTGAACAACAAGCCTTTTTATTATTATTCTGTGAGTAAACATCCAGAAAATGGCTTTATGCAATTAACAGCTTTTTACCTACTGTATGGATTTGGATTTACTGTTCTTTCAGGTCTCTTTTATAAATTTTTAACGGGAAGAGGATATAGTTTTTCCATCATATTTTATCACATGTTCTATACAGTAGCAACAGCTGTTGGAGCATTTAGTGCATTATACTTACCAGCATTGCTGATCATTTTTATGGCTCAGAAACCTATAGAGTGGTTAAGTGTTGCATTTATAATGCTCACCGCAGCTGGAAATTACTGGAGTTATCTTAACTATTGGGGTCCAAACTCTTTTAAATATCAGTCATATTATTCAGAATGGTACTCCGTTGGATCAATCAATCATGAAACTCGAGTTAGTCAATACAAAGATGCCAGATCTGTGTTTTCATCATGGTACGAAGACTATACAGAAGGGAATCATATTGTAAATTGGCTTGCACCTGGAAATGGTATTCCAATACTAAATGATTCTTATTATGATTCGCAAGAGAGCTGTTGGAGAGGAGATTGGATATATGGCGATGGAACAAGTTATAGCACCCCATATTTAGCTGCAATAGTAGCCTTAATCATTACAGGATATCATACTGGACTTGGTTCTTCAACTGATCCTTCTTTACAAGAGATAATAGACATATTACAGTACTCCAGCTCAAGAAGTACCTTTGATCAACAAATGGGTTATGGATACGTTGATGCTTACATTGCCTATGGAAAGGCTTATACTGAAGGAGTATTGGTACAATGATTATATACTTACAAAATTTTGTTTACTGTAAGGACAAATTAATCAAGTTAAAAGGAGGTGAGAAGTAATGAAAATCAAAAAACATAATATCTTGACATTACTCTTATTACTTTCAATAATCCTATTCCCTCTATCCTCAACTGAAGCATACACTCCTATTATGGCTTCCAGAATATCGAACATCACTGAAATTCTTGCAGATATTTCTGGACCTTATCAGCCTAACAGTACTTTGTTCAGTATAGAGGTTGAAGTTGAGATTCTTAATCGAGATTATGGTTACCAAAAGATTATAGAATTTACAGATCTTAATTCTGATGTATTCATAAACGCATCATTTACTAATCAGTCATATCAATTAGAACAAATATTATATGGTCCGGCTGTTATTTCACGCCATTCATATGTGTCCGGTATAACAGTTGAATACGATTTGTTAGAGTTTTACATCAATCAAGCTGACTTGAATCAGCTACCTGATGGCAACTACACCCTTTGGAGACCATTCATGATAGAATTATCAGATGGGAACTATTCTGAAGGGGAATCCTTATCAACATTCATTTCTGTTGCAAATGGGACTAATGAGATCACCTACCCTATCTTCACCGATATTCCTACACCTACCTCTAATAATAATACTACTGACAATCCAACCGATACAACTAACTTACCCATTATAGAGATATTTGCAGCTCTATCTTTACTAAGTTGTGCTTCTATAGGTTCTCGAAGGAAATTTAGGAAAAAGAAAAGAACTCAATTAAGTAAAGATTAGCAAAGTTCTTTTCTAATCTCTCCTTTTCCTTCTAATTCTACATAAAGTGGTGATGTTATACTTGGTATAATCAACCTTGGATATTTCTCTTTAGAAGTCTGGGTTTACTTCTAGGTCTACATTTACCTTTTCTGCTTGCATTTTCGCCTAAATGTTTTTGAGCTAGCTCCTTTATTTTTCTTACTTTCATAATCCTTAGTAATATACTCATGATATCTTTGTTTAGCGTAGAACTATTTCTTATCTTTCAAATTAGTTGTTTCTTAGTTTAAAATAGCACTTGATATATTTTAAAAAAATAGTAGAAAGCATAGAAATCTCTATGCTAAATTTGCTTCCTTATTATTTGCGTTTTTTCTTGATAATAGTTATTCCACCGAGTATAGCTACTACTGGGATAACTATGAACCATTCAAAACCTGGTAAGATGCCTGCAGCTACGTTTGGTAAATTATATCCTGCTTCTTCTACTTTTTGCTCAAGATTGTAGTTGAAATCCACTCCTGCAAGAGTTCCGCTATAATCTATCATATGATAATAACCTTTCATATGACCATCTGATTTGTCAAAAGCATATTGCCAGACATAAGTACCAGAAAGATTAGAATCAATTGATGCATTTACATAAGTATAGTCTAGGTGCCATTCAAATACTGCAATGCTGGTATCATTATCAAAAATACCACCTGCTTGATCGATATTTATCGCGGGATCTTCATCAGACAAATCTGTTTCTATATCTGTATTCGCCATCTCATAGAAAACATCTGAGAAGGTTTCTACATCGACGAAGAATAATTCAGTTAATCCGGGCCCTAAATCTGCCTCTCCTGTATCAAGTGTAAGTGGAGAATCGTCTGTGAATAACAAGGGCAGAACTAACAATATTAGCAATCCTAATCCATCAAAAGCTGAATTTGATCCTACATCCATATCTATACCAAGCTGGATTTCCCAATCTACTCCAGAAGCATCTACTGCTGTAACCTCAACATCGAATTGAGATCCAACTGTTCGTAATACGTCTAGAAAGTTCCATCCTGTACCGGATGAAGAATCGGGGCCTACTGTTACATCCCAGTTTGATTCAACAACATCATATGTAAAGATATTTCCAACAGACACACCATATGCGGCTTGTGTCATGGTTGCGCCAAATAAAATGGCCATAACTACCATGGGTAGTAAAATTTGTATTCCTTTTTTCATTTGTTTGAACTCCTCATTAATGTGTAATATTAATGCAATTATAATTGAATCCAATTTCGCCTTATGAGGTTTTCTCTGAAGGCTACCCCTCCATTATGATAAATTAAATTAGTGAATCCCACGGTTGAACAAATTCCTTTATTTTTAACATCTACTAGCTTTTTTGTATAAATAATTCTTCTGAGTAAATACACTCCTAAAAAAAAATGATAGTAAGCATAGAATTTTCTATGCTAAACTTGCTTTCTTATGTTCTTCGTTTTTTCTTGATAATAGTTATTCCACCAAGTATTGCTACTACTGGGACAACTAGAAACCATTCAAAACCTGGTAAAATACCATTTGCATTTGGTAAATTATATCCTGCTTCTTCAACTCTTTGTTCAAGTTTGTAGATTATGGTTATTCCACCTATAGTGCCGCTATAATCCATGTCCATGTAGATACCTTTCATATGACCATCTGTTTGATCATAAGAATATTGCCAAACGAAGTCTCCAGAAAGATTATCGCTTCCATCTACATAGGTTAAGTCAAAATGCCATTCGAATACTGCTATGTTTGTAGTGTTCTCAAAGGTACCACCCACATTTTCAAAATCATATGCGGGATCTGAGTAGTAGTATGTTACAATATCATTCTGAGTCATTTCATAGAATATCTCTCCAAACGTTTCTGGTTCAGCAAAGAAGAGTCCCATAACTTCTAAACCTAAGTCCATTTCTGTTTGATTCCAGCTAACCATGCCTGCGTTAATAAGTAACATTGGAAAGAATGTTAGAAGTATAATTCCTAAGGCATCAAAAGGTGTACTGGTTCCACTATCGGTATCTGTACCAATTGTCATGTCCCAGTCAACTGAGTCGACTGCTGCAGCAGTAACTTCAACTTCGAATTGAGTACCAACTGCTCGATTTACATCTAAAAAGTTAAAGCCTGTACCTGAGGAGGTGTTTGTATCAATAGTCACATCCCAAGATGCTGCTTCAACATCGTATGTAAAGGTATTTCCAACAGACACACCATATGCGGCTTGTGTCATGGTTGAACCGAATAAAAAGGCTACCATCACTAATGGCAATAATATTTTTAATTCTTTTTTCATTTGTTTGAACTCCTGATTAATATAAAATACTAATCTAATATTAAAGAGTTAAATTTCTCTATAAGAGGCTTTCCTTGATGGCTATTGATTTCAATCAAAAATATATAACAGTCACACGATTCCAGTGATTAGAACTCTTAAATTTCTTCGTCTCATGGAAAACTTCATATCTTTTCTTGCGTAGTCTAGTTTAATGTTAGTTGAGTCTGATAAATCTCGTTATGTACACAAAGTAAGAGCAAAACTGTCTACTATTATTCTATTGCTGATAATAGATGCTATTGTGTACTATGTTCCCTATCGGAATGAAGTTTATATCGGAGATTTATTTGGACTCTCTTTATGGTTCTACTTCGGAATCTTGAACGGTTTACTAATGATACTAGTCTATGTGTTCGTAAAAGGTGAGATAGTGTTTGATTTTTCCACCAAACAGATTTCCTTTAACGAATTTAAGAAAAGCAATTCTTGGGCGTTTAGTGATCTTTGGGGAATCTATTTTCTAGCCTATGATGGTGATTACTTGCTTAGGATTAGAACACATAGACTACGAACACTCGATGTTCGATTGAAATTTGAAGAAGCCTATCATATAGTAGATGAATTCGAAAAGGCAGGTCTTACCCTTACGACTATTAGACCTGATCCTCCAAAGCGTGTCTCAAAATCCTTTCCTCTTCTAATCTCAAGGTATGAGAAAAAGAAAATCAAAGAATTCAATCCAGAAATACCAGACTGGTATCGGGGAATAACTCTGAAAACAAAGCTAATCTCGATCACATTAGCTCCTTTTCTGTACATACTAGGAGCTACTTTGATAGTTCGTATACCCTCTCTTTTAGCTGGTTTAACTACTACCAAGGGTGTTGTTTCCTTCATTTATGGTTTAACAGTCTTCATTCTTTTTGATGGAGGTTTGTATCTCTTATTTGGGATATCTATTTTTGTTTTAATTGCAAAACAAATATCGAGGGTCTCTTCTCACGGTCGTTCTAAAGAAAATCCAGATGTTACTAAAGAAGAGTAAAGTTAATTTATTCTATGAATATGTTTTACCATGCAAGAATTCTCAGGATTTATTGGATCTTGTGCAAGAACACTGGAGAGAAACTCTTCAAGTGAATTGTACTACCTACTAACAGAAATTCTAGATTGTGAGGCTGTATCTGTTTCACCAATAACAGCGATATCCGGATTAACCTTAACTACTTTTGATGAAGATCCTTTCGAATTACTTGAAAAGATTCAAAAAGAAATTGAAGACGACAACGCAGTTTTACAATATACACTCAAGCTTGTTCCTATCCAGTATAGAATACCTTCAACATTAGAAAGTTTAGAGGAAATTTCCACATTTTTCGCTAACCAGATAGAAGAAGATGATACTTGGAAGATTAATTTACGTCGTCGTCACTCTGCATTAGAACGAAATGATATAATTACAACACTTGCTTCCAAGATTAAGAAAGGAAAAGTTTCATTAGAGAATCCAAAATACTATCTAATAGCTGAAGTAGTAGGAAAGTGGACTTATCTGGCATTATCTACCACTCCTGAATTATCTTTATCAAAATATATTGAATTTGAAAATCTAGATGAGTTTACATTCTGAAGAATTTTAAATAAAAAAAAATAAAAAAGTGAGAAGGATTAAAACTTTCCTTTAGCTCTTTTTAGGTCTCTGGCTAATTTAAAGGTCTCTTGCGGAAACTGTTTTTCTTCCATTTGCTTTAGCTCTACCAGCTGCTTTCTTAACTAGTACAGCAATCTTTTCATCTAAAGCTTTGAGAAGATCTCCACCAACCTTATAATCGCCGAGTTCCTTGACATAATCTCTGATTTTTGATTGAACAATCATCATTTTTACTCGCACTTCTGTCGGTTTTTACTCGCCTTAGCGGTGAGTATGTTAATATCTTCCCTCCGCTTATTAAAACCTTTTCGGTAATGTCGAGAAATTTCCGTATTACACACTCTCTAATTAAAGAATTCGTTAAAAAAGAATTTTTTACGTTGTTAAAGTGAAGAATTCAGGCGTTAGAGCGTATTTCGCTCTGAAACTGCCAAAATTTGTTGTTTCTGGCTGTATAACAAAGCTTTAAAAGCAACTGCAAAAAAGCGTCATTTTTTAAATAAAAATGTGAAAAAAGAGGTAATTTCTTACTTTATAGATTTTTTTCTAATAAATTACCTAGTTTTCTTACACCAACATCAATCATATCAGCTGGTAAGAATGAATACCCTATCCTCATTCCACCATTAATGACTTTCAAAGGTTTGATTTCTCTCTCTTCAGGATCATATGAATGACCACTTGGTGGGTAAAATGCTGCTCCCGGTACAACGAGAACTTCATTGGGATGAAGAACTTCTTGATTGAATTTCCTTACGTCGAATGTATAAGCCTTTTCTCCTTTAGGTTGCCACCAGATGAAAAATCCACCAGTTGGATTAGTGAAATCTCCTTCAGGGAAAGTTTCGAGAAGAGCTTTGTAAGCTGTATCTTTTTGTTCTTTGTATTTTTGAACAATAATCGGAAGCTGATCATCTATGTATTTATCGTAGTAAATTTCCGCAATTCTTTGAGTTATTGTTGGGGTACATAAATCGATATATCCTTTTGATTTCTCAGCTTCTAGATGTAAGAAATCTGGCAGAACAGAATATCCTAATCTAAGTGGTGCTGCTTCTTTGGAAGTTGAAGAAGTATAAATAACTCTACTGTTGTCTTTATCGAATGTTTTCATCGATGGACTTCTTTTTTCAAATTGCATCTCTTTGTAAGCCGAATCAGCAATTACAATGACATCATGTTGTTCAGCAATATTATACAATTGTTTCCTTCTTTTTACAGGAAGGGTTGTACCTTTAGGATTGTCACTATCTTCCACAACATAGAGTATCTTAGCTTTCTTTCCAAACTCTTTTTCCGCTTTAATGATCGTATCTTCAACATAATCTGGTATCAGACCTTCTGTGTCAGTTGGGGCTGTCACAACATGACCACCTACTTTGACAGCAGTAGTTACAAACCCTAAATAAGCCGGAGATGGTGTAACAACAATATCACCTGGATTTATCAATGTGTCAAGAGCAAGATAGATAGCTTGCTGAGAACCAGTTGTAATCAAGATCTTTTCCCAGTCTTCTGCACCGCTGATTATATCAATACCATCTCTTCTATGAATCCTCTCAGCTAAAACTTTTCGAAACCCAGGAGATCCAGCTGTTTGACCATATTGAAATTCATCAATCACATGTTGAGAATCTGAATCATAATAATCTGCTAATTCTCTCAATATCTCGGGGAATATTTTAGTTGGAAGGTTTCCAGGTAATCCTCCTGCTAAATAGTATTTTGTCTTGTTTTTCAAAAGTTTTCGAATTGCACTCTCAGGGACTTCTTTTGTCCAATCTGCTAGAACTTGTCTTATTGGGTCCATTTTTAAACATCACTTAAATACGTATTATAGAACTGTATTTTTCTTATTTAGTTTATCTAAAAAACTTTCCCTACCACTATAGTAAGTCGCGTTAAACTTTTCAATTACCGTTTATTTATCAAAACATGGATGAACCTAAGGTTGCGATAGTTGGAGGTGGACCTGCTGGTCTTCAAACAGCTATAACTATAGCTGAACAAGGCTTTCAACCAGTTGTTTTTGAAGAACATCCGCAAATAGGTTCTCCCGTTCAATGTGGTGAGGGAATGAGTCTAAATGCTTTTCGTGATTTCTCTATTCCAATCAAAAACAATGAATTTTGCGTAAGAGAACACAAACAATGTCAATTGGTTTTCCCTTCTAATAAAATCCTCTATGGAGATATTCGTGCTTTCATGATAAAGAGAGATAAATTTGATCAATACCTAGCTGATAGAGCTATTGATGCTGGGGCTTTGATTAAAACTAATGCAAAGGTTATGGATGTCAAAAGAAAATCTGAGGGATTAATTATTAAAACAAACGAACGTGATAAAATTACTTACAAACCACAATTTCTAATACTTGCAGAGGGACCAAGAGCGCAATTAGCTCAAACCTTGAATTTCTCAAAACCACAATTGATTAAAGCTTTTGAATATAGAATCGAAGGAGAATGGGGGGAGGATTTAGAATTTTATTTCAATGCAGAAGATTATCCATTTGGCTATTGTTGGATTTTCCCGAGAGAAAATGAAACAAATGTTGGGATAGTAACAACTGCCAAACAATTGAAGTCAAGATTAGACTCTTTCTTGAAGAAGAAGAAAATAACAGGTAAAATAATCAAAAAAATTGGCGGATCAATTCCAATGCATGGTCCTGCTCCTAACCTTGGTATGAATAATGTTATTCTAGCAGGTGATACGGCTGGGATGGTAAATCCGATTTTTTATGGGGGCATAAGAATTGGTATGACTAGTGGCAAATATGCTGGGAAAGTAGGCGTAGAATATTTGAAAAGCGTAGCAGAAGGAAAAGAATACTCTATAAGTCAGTACTCTCAATACTTAAGTCAGTTACATTTTATGAAAGATGTAAATTTAAAATGTCACTATTTCTTCTATAGCAGAACCAATGATTTCCTAACGAAATTAAGTAAAGCTTTTGATGGAAAATCTATTAGTGAAATAACAGGATTGGAAAAGCTTAAGATTTTTGGAAAGCTTCTAAAAAATCCTTCTTTGTTAAAATATCCAAAAGGATTGCTTAAGATTTATCTCGGTTTTAAAATTGCACGTGATTGGGGATTTTAATCTACAATCATAATAGTTAAAAGTATGATTTGAAAGGAATGATTGTCTGAAATGATTATTCCAGTAAGATGTTTTACCTGTGGAACTTTGATAGCCGATAAATGGGATGAATTTGTCAAGAGAATTGATGAAGGAGAGAATCCTAGAAAAATTCTTGAAGACTTAAATGTTAAACGATGGTGCTGTAGAAGAATGCTTGTTTCCCATACAGATTTAATAGACGATTTTCTACCTTTTACCTAATCTGCATGAAATAACAACTCAACTAAAAGAACAGAAAGTTTTTAATGAAACCATTTGAGGTCTTAATGCTTACAAAGCGGGAATAACCCAAATCATAAACAAATTGAGGATACAAGATGTCAGAGGAAGTAGAAGAAACCACTGAAGAAGAAGTGTTGTTAATACCTAGAGATACCTATCTAGTTTCAGGTATCCACATAGGAACAAGTGTCTGTACAAAGTTTATGGAACCTTTCAAATATAGAGTCAGAAATGATGGTATATATGTTTTAGATGTAAATGCTACTGATGAAAGAATTAGAACTGCAGCTAAATTCTTGAGTCGCTTTGAGCCTTCAAAAGTAGCAGTATTCGCTACAAGACAATATGCATCAGTCCCAAGTACAAAAATGGCAAGAATGGCAGGTTTCAAAGTAATTCCTGGAAGATTTATCCCAGGTACATTAACAAATCCATCTTACGAAGGTTATATCGAGCCTGATGTAGTTATTCTAACAGATCCAAGAGCCGATAAACAGGCTTTAACTGAAGCTGCATCACGTGGAATACCTATTGTTGCACTATGTGATACCGATAATTCTACAAGCAATGTAGATTTGGTTATACCTGTAAATAACAAAGGTAGAAAATCCTTAGCTCAAGTATATTATCTTCTTACAAGAGAAATACTCAGAGCAAGAGGAGAAATTGGAGATACAGAAGATTTACCTGTAACTGTTGAAGATTTTGCTTTCAAATTACTAAAGGAATAATTTTCCTTTTACTTTCTTTTGAAAAAGGTTTTTTATGTTTAATTTCTATTTGTGTTTATGGTTGCCGATTCTATGACGTTCTCTGCGCCAGGTAAAGTAATATTATTTGGTGAGCATTCTGTAGTTTACGGGTACCCAGCAATTGCTACAGCTATTGGTCTTAGAGCCTGGTGTAAAGTAAAGAAATCTGCTGAAAATAAGATAACCCTTTCTGCTCCTTTATTATATCCCGATCAAACATTTACAATATCTAAGGAACTTAGTGTTCCTCCTGAATTACAATCCATGAAACATATTATTCTTCTAAATAGTAGTTACGAAAAAAAACTCTTTCCAGATGTTGAAATATCTTCAGACATACCTGCATCTTCAGGTTTGGGTTCAAGTGCTGCAACAGCTGTATCACTTACAGCTAGTCTTTTGAGGTTTTATGGTCATGAGCATAATCTTGAAAGAATTAATGACATTGCTTTTGAATCTGAGAAAATAACTCATGGTTCTCCTTCTGGCATAGACAATTCTATCTCAACCTATGGCGGGGGAATAATATATGAGAAAGGAGTGATGATTCCTTTAACTACAAAAGTGACATCTTCAACTCTTGTTATTATTGATAGTGGGATTCCTAGGCAAACAAAGAAGCTAGTAGAACAAGTTAAAAGGAAGAAAGATGCTGAACCAAAAACTGTCCAAGCTATATTCGATAAAATTGAAAAAATTACTTTAGATGCAAGAAAATATATAGAATCAGGGAATATTCGTGAAGTAGGGAACTTAATGAATGAAAACCATGAGATGCTCGAAAAACTAGAAGTCAGTATTTCCCCCTTAAACAAAATTGTAGATTATATTGATGAAACTGATGCTCTTGGAAGAAAATTAACAGGAGCTGGGGGCGGAGGTTGTGTGATTGCATTATATGATGATTATAAGTGTGCAAAAGATGTAGCTTCAAATTTCGTAATCAAAGGATTTGATACCTATCTCTCAAATATTTTCGAAACTGGTGTTAAATTTGAAGAATGAGCTTATTGATATAATAAAAATTGGTGGATCTGTTATTACAGATAAAAGTGAATATCGCAGTTTAAAGAAGAATCAACTCACTCTGATAAGTAAAGAGATTGCAAAGTGGGATAGAAAGTGTATAATTGTTCACGGAGCGGGATCTTTTGGACATATTATTGCAAAGCAATACTCAATTCAACAAGGTTATAACAATCAAGATCAGCTTAAAGGCATTTTACAAATCCGAAAAGATATGATTGAATTAACAACAACTGTAACTCAGTCGTTAATTGATGAAGGAATGAAAGCGTTGAGTTTTCAAACAAGTGCAATGGTTTTTGAGCGAGAGGTTGATTTTATTTCAAATTTCAATCCTGTGAAAA
The DNA here is from genome assembly GCA_964590855.1 of uncultured archaeon. GTDB lineage: Archaea > Asgardarchaeota > Heimdallarchaeia > Heimdallarchaeales > Heimdallarchaeaceae > UBA460. The sequence continues at coordinate 3,721 of CAZPXJ010000061.1, read as the reverse complement.
AAGCATTAACTTTAGGATTTAGTCCTGTATTATCTGGAGATATTTTATTTACTGAAACTCAAGGATTTAGAATTTATAGCGGAGATTCACTAATACATCTAATTGCTCAACATTTTGATGTTGGAAGAGTCATTTTTGTTTCAGATGTAGATGGGGTGTTTCATCAAGATTCCAGAACAAAGGAGAATGAACTAATAGATTTCATAACTATAAACGAATTAGAAACAGCTATAATTAGCGATCTTGAACAAGATAGTTCATCTGATGTTACGGGTGGAATGAAAGGTAAAATAACTGAGATTAAATCCATATTGAATCACGTACCTAAGGTGATTCTTGTGAATGGTTTAAACCCAGTTCGGCTATCTTTTATCCGTGAAGATGAGAAATTCAGAGGTACAACAATAATAAACGAAAATTCTACAAAAAGATAAGTCTTTTAAACTGAGTGAGAATTCGTTCATACCTAATGAAGGCATTATTTTGGGTGCCCGAGGTGAAGAATGATGTATAAGAAATTCGATATTCCAGAAGAGGTTACTAAAGAATCTCTAAATATTTTAGAAACATCTGCTAAATCTGGCAGAATAAGAAAAGGAACAAATGAGGTTACCAAAGCTATCGAAAGAAAGATAGCACAGCTTGTTTATATTGCTGAAGATGTAAACCCTCCAGAAATAGTAATGCATTTACCTCTTTTATGTGAAGAGCAAAATATAGCATATACATTTGTCTCAACAAAAGATGAATTAGGAAAAGCTGCTGGTTTGAAAGTTGGTTCCGCATCAATTGCAATAGTAGATGGTGGAGAAGCTAAACAAGCACTTAAAGGTCTAAATAAGAAACTAGAAGAACTTAAGAAATAAGCTTGGTGATAAACATGAGCGTAAGAGACGAAGATGAAGCTATTCCTGCAGAAGTAATACAGGTTCTAGATAGAACAGGTAGTGTAGGAGAAGTTATCCAAGCTAGAGTAAAAGTGCTAGACGGTAGAGATAAGAACCGTATCTTAACTCGCAACCTTAAAGGCCCTGTTAGAAAAGGAGATGTAATTATGCTCCGTGAAACAGAAAGAGAAGCTAAGAAAATAAGAAGAAGGTAAGTGATTAACAATGCCAAGAACACAAAAATGCTCATACTGTGGAAAAGAGATAGAACCTGGGTGTGGGATGCTGTTCGTCCAAAGAACTGGTTCCGTGCTCTATTTCTGTTCAAACAAATGTAAAAAGTCTCAACTAGTCCTAAAAAGAGACCCTAAGAAACTCAAATGGACAGAGAGATACGAAAGAAAAATTATGTGATTTTTCTTCTCCTTCTATTTTTCTTTTATTTAAAACATTTCATTTTATTATGTTTGTAAGAAATTTTGTGGTTGTAACAATTAATTTTTATTATAATAATTTAGAGCCAATCAGAATTAATGGTGATAGAATTGGAACGCGAATTTATAATGATTAAACCCGATGGGGTACAAAGAGGACTTGTTGGACAAGTTATTCAAAGGATTGAAAATGTAGGTTTCAAGATTATAGGATTGAAAATGATTACTGTTACAATGCAACAAGCAGAAGAACATTATGCAATTCATAAAGGAAAACCATTCTATGAAGGTCTTTTAGAATACATCACTTGTGGTCCAGTAGTTGCAATGGTTGTTGAAGGAAAAGACGCAGTAAAAATCACAAGAAAGATTGTGGGGGCCACAAATCCAGCAGAAGCAGAACCCGGGTCAATAAGAGGCGATTATGCATTAGAGATTGGTAGAAATATTATTCATGCTGGAGATTCTCCCGAAAATGCAATTGTTGAATACAAAATTTATTTCAAGGAAGAAGAATTTTCCAATTACAAGAAAATAAATCAAGATTGGTTATATGAGTGAGAGTTTGACAAAATATCTGCCAAACCAATTTCTTTTTATTTATTTTATTTAGTTCAAATTGTAGATGAATTCAATTCTGAGAGTAATCTCAGTTTAGTTTCAGCTAGGTGAGAAGATGTCCAAAGTATTAGATACAAAAACAGGTAAAAGGTTAAGAAGTCCTATCGTTGTGATTTTAGGTCATGTTGATTCAGGAAAAACTAGCTTATTAGATAAAGTTAGAGGAACAGCTGTTCAAGCAAGGGAGGCTGCTGGTATCACTCAACATGTAGGTGCCTCATTCTTTCCAACAGAAACAATCTTAGATGTTTGTGATAAGTTGGTAGAAGTTGCAAAAATTAAACTTGACATTCCTGGTTTGTTAATAGTTGATACTCCTGGACATGCTGTTTTTACAAATTTACGTAAAAGAGGTGCTTCTGTTGCAGATATAGCAATTCTTGTAGTTGATTGTTTAAAAGGTTTTCAAGCCCAGACCTATGAAAGTATGGATATTTTGCGCTCACGAAAAGTTCCTTTTATTATTGCTGCAAATAAAATTGATCGTATTTCTGCATGGAAAGGAATACCTAACTCAATTTTCATTGAAAGCTATAAACAACAAAATCCTAAGGCAGCTGCAGATCTTGATAATCGTATCTATGAAATAATGGGAGAATTGTCCGAACTTGGTTTTGAATCCGATAGATATGATAAAGTAAAAGACTTTCGCAAGAAAATAGCTATTATTCCAACAAGTGCAACCACAGGAGAAGGAATACCGGATTTGTTTATGGTTTTAGCTGGAATTACTCAACAATTTATGATGGGAAAACTTGAATACAGCGAAGGACCCGCAAGTGGTACTGTTCTTGAAGTCAAAGATGTTGAAGGTTTAGGTACTACAGCTGATATCATCATTTATGATGGCGTAATTTCAAAAAATGACAAGATTGTCATTGGGGGGAGAGAAGGTGCAGTGCTCTTAAAAGTTAGAGCTTTATTAGAACCAAAAGACTTGGATGAGATGAGAGATCCCCGAGATAAGTTCAAGAACGTTGATTCTGTTTATGCATCAGCTGGTGTAAAAATCAGTTCTCCAGGATTGGAAATTGCTTTAGCAGGTGCACCCTTGAAGGTTGTATTGCCAGGTAAAGAAGAAGAAATTCTAGAAGAAGTTAACTCAGAATTAGAAGCTTTTAGGATTGAAACCAAAGATAATGGTGTCATTGTAAAAGTAGATACTTTAGGAAGTCTCGAAGCTATAGTTGATATGTTGAGAGAAAGAAATATACCTATTCAAAAAGCAGATGTTGGTGATGTTACAAAAATTGATGCCATTGATACTGCTATTGTTGCTGATAAAGCACCAGAATATGGGGCAATATTGTGTTTCAATGTGTCAATTTTACCAGATGCTCAAGAAGAGATTGAAGTTAGTGACCTCAAGGTCTTTAAAGATAGAGTTATCTATAATTTAATCGATGACTTTGAACGATGGATGATTGATCAAAAAGAAGCGATAAAAACAGATTCTCTCAAAGATATCAAAATGCCAGCAAAAATCGAACTTTTACCTAATCATACTTTCCGAGCAAATAAACCCGCAATTGTAGGCGTAGAAGTGCTTGGAGGTAAAATAGAACCTGGGCAAATGCTTATACGTGGAGATAATCGAAGAGTTGGAAGGATTCATCAAATTCAAGACAGTCAAGAGTCAGTAAAAGTTGCAGGAAAAGGGAAGCAAGTTGCTATCTCAATTAGAGGACCTACTGTTGGAAGACAAATAAACGAAGGAGATGTGTTATATGTTGACATCCCTGAGAGGCATGCTGTTTTGTTAATGAGAAAATATCGTGA
>CAZPXJ010000060.1:0-16502 GCA_964590855.1 uncultured archaeon | reverse complement strand
CGTTTTGGAAGACAAATCATACTTTGTAAGCAATCACCCTAATTGCTATTGTCAGTACTGTACTCGAGATTCTAAAGACATACTAGGTCATAACGAACTAATAATGAAAAATGAGATTGCTAAGGTAAAATTCGCTTTAGAAGAGGGAACATTGAGAGAGTTAGTAGAAAAAGATATTCACAATTCTGTTACATTTGCAGCAACACTCAAACATCTCGACAGCAAGTATAACGAAGTTTTCAGACAGAGAACTCCAATCATCTCTTCTGCTAAACTGAGATGTATAGGTGAAGAATCACTTTATCATCCCGTTATAACTGAATATAGAGAGAGAATAAGAACTAGATTTGAACCCGCACCTGGGAAAAAGATTGTTCTTCTATTACCTTGTTCTGCAAAAAAACCTTATTCTTTTTCACGCACACATATGCTTTTTAGAAGTGCTATCAAGAAAGCTGGAAAACATATTTTTCCCTTATTATCTGAAATTATCGTAACATCCCCTATTTCTGTTGTTCCAAGAGAGCTCGAAAGTATTCATCCTGCAAGATTCTATGATATCCCAGTTGCAGGTTCTTGGTCCGAAAAGGAGATAGAAATCACATCAGAATTACTTGTGGATGTTCTAACTAAATATCCAGATGGCACGAAAATTGTAAATCACATGCATGGACATGGATATCAGCAGATAGCAGAAATCATTAAGGAAAGAACTTCTTTTGAGATTGTAAACACTTCAATAGAAAAATCGCCAACAGATTATGATTCCTTGAATGAACTAACTAATGTACTTTCCAATCTCAGCAAAGATTCAGTGTTTGATAGGGAAAATCATATTCCATCTAAAGTCAGGAAACTTCAAGCAATAGCAGATTTTCAGTTTGGAAAGGGAACTGGACACATTCTATTTTCAAAAGATACAAAGATTAAAAGTAAATATCCTAAGGATCTGCAAATTTTCAGAGAGAAGAAGCACATAGCTACTCTTTCTTCTAGAACAGGATACCTAACAATTTTACCAGAAATTGCGCAAGAAATCATTGACATAGCTCAAAATAAATTAGAGTTTGGAGCTGACTATGTATCTGGGAGTAACATCTATGCACCAGGATGTTTGAAAGCAGATACTACCATTCTACCTAACGACGAGATATTTATTGTCAATGAAAACCGAGTCATCGCCACTGCAAAAGCTCTGGTTGCTGGAGTAGATATGAACAAAATGACTTCTGGGAGTCTAGCAGAAGTTAAGAAAAAATTAAAGGTGAAACAATGAAAATCAATCCAACTCTTTCATCAATAGTCAGAGAGATAAGAGAAAACTCTCTAAAAGAAAGAGATCACTCAAGAAAAATAGTAAATTGGGTAGAAGATCATCGTTTACTTTCCGGCGCAGGAAAGGCTTTAGTTCTCATTCTTCCAACTCGGGGATGTTCTTGGGCTCTATCAAAGAGTGGTGGGTGCTCAATCTGTGGATATATTTACGATAATCCTCAACAGCCAGATTATGATCTTATGTTGAAGTCATTTAAAGAAATTCTCAATCTAAAAATCGAGAAGGGTCAGAAATATTCTTTGAAGCTTTTTACAAGTGGGAGTTTTTTAGATATCAAAGAACTACCTCTAGAAATTCAAAAAGAATTGATAAATGAAGCAGCAAAATATGCTCAGATAGAAGAAATCGTTTTGGAGTCAAGACCAGAATATGTCACAGAGTCAGCTCTGAACAACATATCAAATCACATAAACATAAGCAAGGTAGAAATCGCAATAGGATTGGAAAGTGCTAATGATATAATTCTGCAGAATTCTATAAACAAAGGTTTCTTTTGGAAGGATTTCGTAAAAGCAACGAAACGTATTCAAGATAAAGGTGCAAGAGTTAAAGCTTATTTGTTGTTCAAACCACCTTTTGTTTCGGAATATGATTCAATTAACGATTTACTTGAAAGTGTTTCCAAAATAGTAGAACTAGGCGTTAATACAATTTCAATTAATGCAATGAGCATCCACAGAGGAACTTATCTTTCACAGTTATTTGAGAAACAGATGTACAGAACGCCTTGGCTATGGTCATTATTACATTTATGTCAAGAAATCAAGCATAAATATCCCGACATAAGACTAATCTGTGATGTTGTTGCAGCAGGAAGTGAAAGAGGAGCACATAATTGTGGAGATTGCGATAAGAAGATAATTGTCATTCTAAAAGAATTTACTCTAAACCAAGATGATGGTAAATTAAACGAGAAAATACAATGTTCATGTAAAACTGAATGGAAGAGTTTTCTATTTAGTGAAAAGGTTTCTAACTCCGAGATATTGGATATTTACAGATAAAATTAATCAGATTCTTTATATTCAAGAACAACGTTTTTGATTCTTGCAGCTACCCTTTCAAAAACAGGTTTCATTAGTACTGCGTCAACTTCCATTGTTCCAACTGCATAAATGAAATTTCTAGTATCGATTGGTACAAAAATTATTTGATGTTTAGCAGTTATTTGAATAGAATTTTCCATATCTTCGTCATCCATGATTTTGAGAATGTTGTCAAGATATTTCTCACAAATTGTTAGTGTTTTCTTTACAAAATTTTCCTCAAGGTGTCCACTTTGAAAGAAAATATTAGCTTCTTCTTGATCATGTTCTACGAATACAAGATGATCTATCCCTGCAATACTATTCAATATGTTAAAGGTGACAGCACTAAGCATCTGATCTTTTGTAAGCGGCTCTTCACGCTTTTCTTGTTTCTTTGTATCTTTGGTTTTTTCTTGTTCCACTTTTGTCGTTTGTTTGGTATCCAACATTAGATCATCAAAACTTATAGGAACATCTACTAAGTCAAGATCAAAATCCAATTTAGGATATTGTTTCTTCTTAACAGTATCAGTTTTAGCTGCTGGAGGTGCCTTGAAAATAGGTTCAAAAAGCATTTCTACAGTTTGATTATAGACTGCTGAAGCCCCTGAAAATACCTGTTCAGGGTCAGAACTGTGGAATTTCGCTCTTGATCTTTCTTCAAATTCCTCTGCTAAATGTCCTATGACACTATTAGCAACCTTACGTTGTTCAATTCCATGGCTAAGCACATAAGTAATATCTTGTATTTTACGAAAAGAAATCTTAGAATGAGAGAGTTCTATAGTTCCATAATCTGATATTTTTGTTTCTTCAGTGAAAGAGCAGATTGCTTTAACAACATTGGTCAGAATGTCAATTGGACATTTCTCTTTCTTGAAAATGCTTTCTTTATAGATGACTCCTTCTTTATTTCCTAAGAAGAAAGCATAGATGTCTTCAACATTCTCAGATACTAGTTGAACAGCTTGATTTGTCGTTTCAATCTCCTCTTACAAATAACATATAGAACATTACTCTTTTATCAATTTTTATAGTTGAAACACTTACATCTTACAAAACGAATATAAATAAGCCTTTTATCAAAGGTATATACTACAATCGAGCACTAATCTATCTCCACATTTCATTACAAAGTTAAATTGGGATACAAATGGAAAACGATCTTGTATCAGATACTTTAGAAGAATTCTTACTATTACTAAAGAATAATGAACTAGCTGATAGTAGGGAGAAGATGAACATAATTCTAAAGATAGCTAATTCAATCAGAAATTCATTAGATCCTGCTATAATACTCGTTTCGGAGTATGGTTCTGAGAACTTGAGTCTTATCCCTTTTTGTTTAACAGGTGAACATACTATCTTAGAAAATCTAGAAATAGAAATTGATTTCTTTGATGATAACAAAGATCCTTTTGCGGTAGCTTTTAGCGGATCAGAACTAACGTGGGCAACAATTGATCAAATCACTGACACTTTTAAGTACAAACAGGTTTTTCAAGAACTAGGAGTAATAGATATTATTGTATCTCCTTTAGTCACTAATGACCGTAATGTTGGAGCAGTTATTGTTCTCCTTTTCGAAAATACTGTTAAGTATAACAAAGAAAAGTATGTAGATATCATTAAAGAATCCACTACTTTGATATCCGATGTACTAGTTTCTTGGATTAAGGAATATCTTGCGAAACTGAAGCAACATCAAACTGATCTGATTGTAGAAATGTCAAATCTAACACTTGAAACAACGGAAATTCAACTAATTCTAAATAGGATTTTACCTAAAATCAAGTCAGAAACAGGTATAGAGTGTATGGGGGTTTTCATTCAAGATATTGAAGAAGTTGCATTAATTCACCATATAGGATTAAATAAAGATATTATTCAATATTACAAATCCCCAACCCTTGATATCTCTAGTTTAAATTATTATAATACTTCTAATAAAATAGATGAAGTGCGTTTTGAGGACTTAAAGGATCAATATGGGTTGATTCTTCCTATTGGTTCCATCAATTTGATGCTTGGATTCCTATTGGTTATTTCTAATTCCGAGGAAAAACTATCCGAATCTAACATTCACTTCCTTAGAATAATGGCAAATCAACTTTTTCTGACATTACAACGAAAAAGGCTTCTTGATGACATTCAACAGATAACGCAGACTTCAGAATTTTCAGCTTTTCCAGTGATGTTAGTTGGAAATAGATTCGAAATGATATATCTCAACAAACAAGCTGAGCAGACATTCAATTTGAGTCATGATGAAAGCGTAGGGAATAAAATGGATCATCTCCTGAATCTAGATGCTGACAAAGCTAAATTGATGCTACAAAAAATAAGAGAAGTTATTGCAAATATAGCAAAAGACACCATGAAACTCGAGATTGAAATCTTTCAGATGGGGAACTATGATACACGAACCTTCTTTGTACAAATGTCTCCAACAATTAACAATCTAACTGGGGAGTATTGTGTAGTTCTATCTCTAGTGGACATATCTGAAGCAACAAAACTTCAATCTATTGCAGAAGAATATTCTAACCGATCTAGAATGTATCTCAATGTTCTAACTCATGATATATACAATATCCTCTTTGGAATATCAGGATACTATGAACTGCTTAAAGACAATATACCCAAGGAAGAAGATGGTGTTTTGGAACGAGTAAATACGTTAGTTAAGAGAGGAACTTCAATAGTTCAGGATATTAGGTTACTTTCAAATGTCCTAGATGTTTCAAGCGGGGATGAATTACACTTTGTTCCGCTAAAAATGACGATGTTAAGAGTACTAGAAAAAGCAAAGGAAGAGTTCACTGAAACCACTTTCAATGTTACAATTGATATTCCAAATATAATCAAAATTCAGGGAGGAGCTTACTTATATGACATGTTTTACTATGTTTTGGTTAGTTTAGCACAAAAAACTAATGATGCTGAAGCTATTATAGAAATATCTGGTAGAGAGATAATTGATGATAAAAACGAATTCTTCGAAGTTGATATTGTCGATAAAAAGGGAATACCTCCAGAGTTAAGAGAAGAAATCCAAAGAGCAATAGAACAATCTCCTTTTGATGAAACCTTGAGAAAACATCTTGGTTTCATGATTGTCAAAGAAATTGCTAAAAAATACGCCTATGTTCTTAAGATTGAAGATAAGGATATTAGTGATTGGACAAAAGGTTTTGTAATCAAAATTACTATGCAAAAATCCATGGAATTAGAAAAAGAGAGTTAGGAGTAAGGAAGAAAATTATAATCTTGTAACAAAAGTCATTTGAAATGAAGAAATTTCTTCAATAGATTCAAAATATGCTTCCAACTGATCTTGTGCTCCATCAACATCTTCAGGAATGATGAATTGTCCAACAATACCAATCAACCCAAAAAATAATGGTTTGTGTTCAGGATCATTCTGCATTTTAACTATTTTAGGAAGATTACTCCTAACCAATTTTTCTAAATTATCTGGAGTTACTTCAGCTGATTCTGGCCTCAATTCATATACTAGTAAGACTTCACCCATTTATTTCACCACTTATGGACCTTTGAAGTTGCATTTAGGACACACATATTCATTACCAAATAATCTACATTTCTTACATCGAATGATCATTACGTCATTACAATTAGGACATGAGAATCGTGTGTCTCCTTCTTCACTAGGACTAATAACCTTATTGCAGCTTGTGCATCTAGGCATGTTTATTGTTTTACTCATTATAACCACTAGATGATTATCTATACAGTTACGTTTTGATGGGTGTTTTAAGCTTTTTGAATTAACCCATTTTCATTTTTTTCAGCTTAAAGGTTATTTACCTAATTGCAGAAATATATCGAATTAGATTTCTTGAAGTTTTGAAGTCTGTTCGAACGAAATTATCACAAAGATTATAATTGATATTTGAACAACTTAAATTAGAGGAATTATAGTAATTTCATCATTTCAGGGAAGATATATATGAGCGGTTTTTCACCTACATGGACAAACAAAGGAAGCGACAAATTAAGATCACTTCAAACCACTAAGATACTAATGAACTCCCTAGAGAAAATTATTTCGTCGCTAGACATTACCAACAAAGAAACTGAACAAGTTATGGTTTCAGCTATTGCAGATGTTTTTCATACATATTTTACGCCCCATAGAGATCTGTCTATTGAAGAACAATTTGATTTACTTGTAGAATCTTTAGGGTGGAAGAATATCCATATTGAAACTAAAGGAGATAACGCTATTATTCAGTTAGGAGCAAATCGTTTTATTACTTCAAGTGCGGATTCATCACCATACCTGTTGATTGTATCGGGAATGATGAAAGCGTTAGGTTACTTACTTTTTGGATCAAATGTTAGAGTAGAACAAATTCCAAGCCAGTTCGAATCTCAACAACTACAGATTGTCATTCAGAAAATAGAACAAAATATTCCTTCAAGTAATATCACAACTAGCGAAGTTTTACCTTCTATTACTGCAAATCAAACTCAGATATCGCAACCTTCAGCTTCTATATCACAACCAAGGTTATCAACTAATGACGAAGAGATTAAAGCCAGCATAGATCTAAATCTTGAAACTGTGTTCGCCCCAATTTTGAAAGAATTTCCAGCAACTATGATTTTACCAGTATTCCACAAGGTTCTAGGAGAAATAACAGCAACTTTCTTCAGTGATATGGAAGATTCCAGTGTTAAGAAAGCCAAAGCTGAGTTTAACGATTTACATATACTCTTCTTGATAGAATTTCTATTGATTAATATAAGAGATTCTGAACAAGATATGAAAGAGATTTCTTCAATGATTGGTCAATATGTCACCAAAGCATTGAAGGAGAAAACAGCAGAAGATTTGAAAAAATACCTGCCACCAGATATCACTTCGAGTATTTCAAGAAAGGTTGCCTATGTAGAATTCCCTGCAAGGGGATATTGTACTTATGCTCCAGGAGAAAAATGTGTTGAAGAAAAACGAGATCTATGTGATTTCGTTCTTTATATTTGGGAAGGAATGTTACAAACTTTGATTCCAGAGATGAATTTCAAAGTTGGAGAACGAATTCCAGCAACACGTCGAGGTAACTTCTGTTTAGTAGAATTCTTGAAAAATGAATAGGGAAAAAGAGTTTTAAGCCTTAACCCCTAACTATTTTTAACGTGGTTAATCATGGGACGACGAGTTGTAAAGAAAGTCTATAAGGACACTTATGCTAGTGGACAACGGGATACTAAGGAATTTGAGGATAGATATCAAGTTAAAATAGAATTAATTTCAATGAAGGTCTTGGAAGACAGAGACCTACTCGGTAATGAATCAGAATTGTATTTTAGAGTGGGAGCAAGACCTAGTTATAGTGGTAGAATTCCTAATAGAGGAACAATAAATCTTGAGAAAAATGAGGTCTATCAACCTCCAGATGGTCTAACTCTCTATACTGAATTTAGGGATGCACCTAAAGGAGGAGTGGTTCAAGTACCTTTCCATATATTTGAGAGAGATCCAGGAAAGAATGATGACATAATTGTTGATCATGAAATTGCTATTCCTCTAGGATCATCAGATTACAAAGTAATAAACCAAAATTCTGTGAAGGTTAAACTTAAAATTTCAGCATTAAAATCAAGGTATTAGGTTTTTTAACTAATACTATATTCACTTTTTTCCTAAAGGTTCAGCAGAAATTTTAAACCAGTTTTAACCAGGAATGGCCATAGTCTTAGTTCTAATAACAATCTATAGACTACTTGTTTTTGGTCATCTACATCTCCTTTCTCAGAAATTAGATTTCTTAGTTTTGGTTTGTTAAGAATGTTAAATAATTTGTCTATTTCTTTATCAGTTAAACCATTTAGATATTTTCGAATAATCTTCATAATTGAAAGATTAAATCGCAATTCTCCTTTCCACAATCTGGAATATTGTGCCAGAAATCGTTTATCACATCTATTATGTTTTATCGCAGTACTTGCTATTTTTCCAGCAAATTGTGCAGCTATTCCACCAAAAATAACTCCTCCTCCAGTTGTTGGTTTTGTTTGACCGGCTGCATCTCCAACAACTAGAGCATTATCTGTATATGTTTTCTTGATGTAGGACCCTAGAGGTATTGCTCCATTCATCCTCTGAATGGTTTTTGCATCACTAAGTTTCAATTTTGCTACAGGATGATTACTGATAAAACTGTTCAAGTAATTGCTTGCAGGTACTGATGTAGAAGCGAGACCAACTTTTGCAGTGTTTCTATCTATTGGGATTATCCAACTAAAGAAACCAGGTGCAAATCTTTGGTCTTGATACAGTTCCACATAATCAGGATCGATACTTTTCACGTTTTTCATGATATACATTGATGAAAAAACAATTCTGTTTCTCTTTGGAATAGGTAGGCCTACTTGCTGATTGAGTTGAGGAAATCTTCCTTCTGCAAGAATTGCTATGGAACATTTGTGTTGTTTATATCCACTTTTTTTTCCTAATTTCATTATTAGTGAATCTTTATCCCTTTCTAGTCCAATTACTCTAGATGATAATTGTACGTCAACCCCAGAGTCAATAGCCAAATTGTAAAGATGTTGATTAAATTTGGATCGATTGACCACATAAGCAGTTTGTTGATTTTTTTCAACAGTAATAGAATTACCAGATGATGAATAAATTATTGCACCTTTAATCGTATCATTCTGGATGATATCGGATGGTAAGTTCCTTAGATTTATATTTCTCAAACCTTGAATACTCAACAATCCAGCACAGTGTTCATGTATACCAATTTCCTCTTTTGAATCAAACAAAAGAACACTACAACCCTCTTCAGCTGCTTTTCTTGCAGATATTAGACCAGCAGGTCCACCTCCAACTACAACTAAATCGGTTTCAGGAATATTCACAATTTACAAGATTGACTTATATTGAAAAACTGTATGGTTAGTGTATATTTTTTTACACAATATTTATTCCAGTCAAGATTTTTTGCATCTTAGCTTGTTTGGCAGTTCTTTGATTTTCTTTTTTAACATAACCTTCTATTTTGTTAGAATTGAAACTTAAATCAAAACCAGTCTGATATTTTGTTTTCATAATAAGGAGAATTTTTCCACAGTTACTACATATTATCTCAGTTGCTGAAAAGTCAAAATTTACTGCATCAAAAACAGGAGCAAACTCTTTACATCTTGAACAGTATATAGAAGTTAGTTCGTAAAGCATTTTATCATCTTCCGATTACATGAGTTTATTTTCCAGACAAAAATCCTCTTGCTGGAATTTAAACGAGGGTATTATATAGAGAAATATGTAGGGGATATTTAAATTCTTTAAAAACAAATGCTGTTCTATGAATATCGAGAGAGTTTTTTAGCATACTGTTTCTGTTTTTCATCAAGACGTTTGATTCTCAACAAACCTTCATAATACCAGCTCACTACGGTTCTATTCATATGTCTCATGACCCGTTGTTGAATCATATCATCCTCTTCCTCTCTGTTCAAAACTAAATGATTGTCTGAACCAAAAACAACTATCTCTTCAGTCATTGTTGTTCTTTGGAATCGGACTACCATACATTTTTCCTTAGTCCCCTTATCAATACGATAACGATAGGCTTTTTCACCATGGTTGTTGATATGATCACTTATAGCAGTAATTAATTCACCGTTCTTCATATCATCTATAGTTTCTTCAGCTTTGTTAATTTGATCGAAATCATGCTTTATTGGTTCAAGTTCTGTAAGCTCTTCTATCAATTTACTTTCAACAAATGCTCCCCGGTCCTCGAAGAGCTCCCAAGTGTTTTTTGTAGAGGAAATGTTGATTCGCTCTGTTTCATAGTAATAAACTGATTCAGTTTGAGGGCTATATGTAATCTTCTTAATTCCAGTAGGATAGATTTTCTCCTTCAAATTGGGAGAAAGATTTTCTTGATTATCTATTACAGATTTTAAAGCTTCCAAATAGCTCTGGGTTATATCTATTTGTTCAATCTTTGAATCCTTATCTTGATATTCTGCTTTTGGATTCTTCAAGCTATTACCTCATTGACTTTCTATTACTGGTACAATAATCATATCCGCAATTGAGTAAATATACCCAAATATTTTCATTCGTCATCTAAAAATCGTCTTGCATTATAAAATGAATAAGTATCATCTACGCAATATCTACAGCTACAATGGGAGATTCACTTTTATTCATTTTAGTTAAGAATCAAGAAAATCACTCTAAAACCTTTAAAAACGACATTTTTGCAGTTCTAACAAATAATAATTTACATTAATCTGTAATACCATATTTAAACGTTTAATGCCATCTAATAGGAGCATGTGCCGTTTTACATTTTTTTGTAAGTATTCAATGAGAACATTTATATATGCCCGTGGAAAAAGATTTGTTACAGAAGATTTACATTTTGAAAAAAAAGTGTAAGTATTCCTCCAGGTGAAGAAAATGAACCAAGAAGAAACACTCAAAAACCTGGATCATGAGATCCGCAGATTAAAAGATGAAATAAGCCAGTTGGAAAAAGCACGAAGATTAGTCAGGAAAAAACAGACTAACTACGAAGTTGTTTGGTGAAACACATGAAAAGAGAAAACTATGACGAACAAATAGATTGTGAATTTGAAGACATGGTTGATGAAATTAAAGAATCAATGATAGATCTTGCCAAAGATTTGAAAAAATCGTTAAGCGAAATGTTTGAAAATTTAAATGAAGATTTAACTGAGCTCCGCGAAGGCTTGAAAGAAACATTTGAATCTATCTTTGATTCAACTCCTGGGGGGGAGTTTTTCTGATTACACAAGGTGATAAATAATGTCAAGAGATGACGAAATAGACGAATTAAGAGACGAAATTGATGAACTAAAAAATCTAATTAAGAATCTTTCTAAATCTCAAACAGAAGCATACAAGGATTTAGATGATTCTGAGAACGAACATGTTAAAGAGAGGTTAGAACGAGATGTTGAGAGATTAGAAAGAGAGAAACTGCACAGAGAGGCAATACATAGAAATGGGAGAAGGAAACCAGAACCTCCAGAACCCCCAATACCACCAGTACAACCAATGCCACCAATGCCGCCAATAGGCTTAGAAGACTTTCATTTTGAATTTGATGCAGATGAATTCAAAGAAAAACTCAAAGATCTTAAGAAAAAAGTTGAGAAAGCTACTAGAGAGGGGATGAAAACTGCTGAAAAAATTTCTGAAAAAATGCAAAAAGAATTCCACAAATTTCTTGAGGTTGAAACTGATAAAATCACTAAAACATCAGGACTAAGTGACGAAGAATTCAAGGATATGAAAGCTGATATTAATCTTACTAGAAAAGATATTGATCTTGCTCAACAAGATGTTGAAGAAGAGCGTAGAAAAGTTGAAGCAGTCAGAAGAACTTCTTTAGGAATCCGCCGAAGACTTGAGAGAGCATACAGAGAAAATGATCTTAAAAAACAAGTTGAAATCGAACGAGAATTAAAGAAAAATGAAACTGAGCTTAGAGAAGCTATGGAGGGGTTAAGTCGTACTCGAACTGCTTTAGCTCAAACAAAAAGAGAGTTTGCTAGATTGCAACGAAGAGCAACAAAGATCCATTCTGCACAGAAAGGTAAGGGGGTTAGAGTTGTTGCCCCCTCAGACTTTGATGTCGATGGAACAATATCCGAATATGTGACTAAAGTTGTTGATTCTGTAGGAAAAAACTTGGAATCTTCATTAAGAACTGTTTGGGGTGAAGGAAAGAAAGGGATGAAGAGAATTATTAGCATAAATGGTGTTGATGATACTGATGAACTTGGAAGTACATCTCTTTCAAACGGACGAGTAACCTCAAAATCGCTAGAACAGTTTTATGAAGAAGCTTCAAATTTACTTTCAGCTTTAGGTGATGATAAACGTTTGATGATTCTTAAAATTCTAGAAAATTCTCCTCAATATCAAAAAGAGCTAGCTGAAGACACAGAATTAAGAGGTGGCCAATTCGGTCATCATACAAAGGTTCTGAGTGATGAAGGCTACATAACCAGAGAAGCGGTTAGAGGGCGTTACTTGATAACTCAATTAGGTTTAGAAGCACTTAAGCTTGCTGAGATGATCTATCTTAGAAGAAAGCAGTTAGAAGAACTAGATGAAGAAATTGGAATAGATATTGATATTGAATAATTTTGGAGGAACCAAAATGAGATTAACAGTGAAAAACCGACCAATGAAGACCACACATAGCTTTGAATATACATTTGAAAACAAACATGTGAAACTATCAATATCAAAAAATTCTATTCTTCTACCTATATTTGATGAAAAGAAAAACCAACAGATAGGTTTTCTACTTGATGGTCCTATAGGGATAATCGCTGATTTACTTGTTCATACCAAAAAGGGAGCAATAGGGGAGGTTATTGAAGAAACATACTCTACAGCTCTTCTCTTCCCCGTTAAGCTTCCCTTTCTAACAAGAGATCAAGTAAAAGAGATTTCTCCTTTAGAGGAAACAGACCATTATGAGGAAATTGTAAGAAAGTATAGAAGTCAGATAAAGAGAGATGATCACATTACTTATGGAGACAAGGAAGGAATTATGATCCAAACCTATGACCCTTCATCTCTGTGGTTTATTAATGACAAATCCACATTCTTAGTAGGTCAAGAAGAAATCATTGCGCGTAGAGGAGAAAACAGACTTATCTGGATTGCTAAAGATTCTTTTACAACAGTAAATAAAAATGGTAAGATATTCTCAACAGCAGATTTAATATCAATCAAAAAAGCTCGCAATACTTTTCACAGAATTCTAGATGTGCCTCTTGCTCTGGTATTTTCAAGTTTAGGTGAAGTATTTACTTCCATTTAGAATTCAATTTTTTTTATAGTTTGTTCCCTATTTTTTCTGCAATTCCTTGAGAGATTATAGGAGGAACTGATTCACCTATTTGGTTAAACATTTCTTCAATAGTTCCTGTAAAGTGAAAATCATCAGGAAAACTTAACAATCTTGCTTGCTCCCTTATAGTCAATGGGCGATTTTCTGTGGGATGAATAAATCTTGATTTACCCATAACTGTTGGACACACAGAATTTTCATCTAGTTTAATCCAATTTTTGATTTCTCCTCTAGCGCCTTTGAAGTGTACGGCAGCTTCACCTTTTCTAATTTTTATAGCTTTTTTCTCTGCTTGTTTAGCAAAAGGGATGGGAAAATGCCCCTGATATTCATTTGGATATCTGGGGGAAGGTAAATGATCTAAAACAGTTTTTACATCAATTTCCTTTCTTTTTGAGAGATCGAGTTTGATATTTGAAATAAAAACTCTTGTTCTGACACTAGGACAGCCATGTTTCTCCGCAGATATAAAATTGAAAAAAACCTTATCATAACCAAGAGTATTAAATTCTTCTTTGATTATATCTGCAGATTCCTTCTCAGCAATAGGGATTACATTTTCAATAACAAAGTAATCAGGTTCTATATCACCAATCATCCGTATTGCATGGAAAATTAAATCCCCTTGTGGATCATTATACAGCCTTTCCCATGGAGTTTTCATTCTTCTAGAATTTGCTGAGGTAAAGGGTTCACAAGGAGGTGAAGCTAATACAACATTTATGTTATCAGAAACCTGATTTAGAATTTCTAAACTGTGTACCTTTCTGATATCACTTACAATAACATCAGAGTCTGAGAAATTCAGTTGATATGTACTTGCAGCAGTTTCATTCTGTTCAATAGCCAATAAGTCATGAAACCCTTGCATGCTAAAACCTAGACTAAAACCTCCTGCTCCAGAGAATAAATCGATGAAATTCTTCTTACTGGAGGAATTGTCTCGATTCATTTTGTTACCACCAAATAATTAACTCATTCCAAGCTTCAGTAGGAAGAGAAATTTTTCTATCATTTCCAACATAAGACCAGCCAAAAACATATTTTCCCCCCTTAACCAACTGAGGCATCCTATCAACTCATAACCTAACAACGAAATGGTGGGGTAGCGCGGACTTGAACCGCGGATTTTCTCTGTGTGAGAGAGACATCATAACCAGGCTAGATCACTACCCCATTGACACTGGAGAATTATTGAAACTATATTTATCTCTTACGTTTGCATCTGAAAACAGGTATAATGCCCCTGAGGTTAACTCTAAACATCATATTTAGGGATGTTCCCATATCAGTTAGTTGAGCTCCTCAGGAGCAACTGTTGTCCACCAGGGTTGCCCTTACTTCATCGTGTAGAGTCCTACTCTACTCCATAGGAGCCCGTTGGTAGTCTTTTGCCTTTTGTTTGCACCTTCTTTCCTAGTTAGCTGTCGCCATCTCTAGAAAGTCCTCGATAAAGGCAGAATATAGCTCTCTGTGACTGTATTGAACTTTTTTGTCTGGGACACATGTATAAAAATATAAGAAAGGAAATTAGAGCTTCTTCACTTCATCAATTATATCCTCATACTTATCAAAGTACTTTCGTGATGGTTCTAATAGCTGATTCAATAATCTAGCAACATTAACTTTGAGGTCTTGTGGATGTATCACACCTTCTTCATAATCCTGTTTAAATAATTCAAAGGTATTATATGTCAAGTCACCACCATACTTCTCAGCTCGTTCGATTGTTAATTCATTAGATACATCAAAAATGATATACTCAACAATCTCTACGATTGGATTTGCTACCACTTGTTTGGGAGGACAATTAGATTTTGTAATTTTTCTGATAACCTCTTCCTCGGTATCGTGAATAAACACACATGTTTCAGGTTTTGATTTGGACATTTTGACATCAATTTGATTTGCTAAATCGGGTTTTGATTCTGAATCCATCTTCTTACCAAAGCCTTGTAAACCTGTTAATAGAGGAGTATGAATGCAAGTAGGTTTGGTTCTCCCCAGTTTCTCAGCAGTATCACGGGCAAGCATATGAGCTTTTCTCTGATCCATTCCTCCATAAGCCAAATCAATCTCCATATCATAAATGTCCGCTACTTGCATTGCAGGGTAATAAAGAAATGCAGATTCAAGTTCGCCTTCAGATTTTCTACCCATAATCGGAAGAGTACGAAGCATTCTGGTCAATGAATTAGACTTAGCTACTCTAACAACTTTCTCCCAATAGATTTTCTTCTCAGCTAATTCAGAACCCCAGACATATTGAACTTGGGAACCTTTAACACCAACCGATTCAAATGCTTTTTTAAAATATTCTCCTGCTAACTGAATTTTATTCATATCAGCACCTAGTTTGTTGTTTATCCAACTATGCCAATCAGCAAGAAATACAACAGTTTCAAAGCCAGCATTTATGAGATCTTTCATTTTATTACCGCAAACAATTCCTGTACCTAGATGTACTAGTCCAGACAGTTCAAAACCAATGTATGTTCTAGGATTCTTCTTTTTCTCTAGGAGTTCTCTAATTTCCGTTTCAAGAATTACTTCTTCTGTATTTTTGACAACTAGTCTAACCTTTTCTGCAATATTCACTTACATTCACCTTATTATTAGAAAAGAAAAATGACAACACCTTGTTTACACTAACCCAGCTTAAACAACAACAGATTTGGGTTAATGATATTCCAAGTGCATCATCTCATAAGTAGAATCTTAACTCAATTCATAAATATTACGGAAAAAAATAAAAATAAAAAAAGGGAAGGATTAAACGCTTTTAAATTCAATAATTTTAACGCTTGTTGGCTTCTTAGAGATCTCGCCTTTTCGTGCTCCGATCACTGTAGATATCCCTTTTTCCTTTGATCTTTCAAGTAATCTCTGAGTTATTACCCCATCTATGATGAGTACGTTACCTTTTTCGATATTTCCCAGATTATCAAAAACTTCTGCGGCGGAACTTCTCAAAATCTCCTTATTTGCCTCATCAAAGACTATTGCTTCTAACTTAGTTTTAATTTCCTTAACAGCTTTTGACAGATGTTCTGGTAACTCGACCTTTCTAATTTCTTTTCTAGGTGGTCTAGAGGAGTCTGTCCTAGTACTAGATCTTCCTGGTGGTCTGCTTGAAGAAGGTCTGGTTGAAGAGGATCTGCTTGGGGGTCTACCCGAAGAAGGTCTACTTGAAGAGGATCTGCTTGAGGGTCTACCCGAAGAAGGTCTGGTTGAAGAGGATCTGCTTGGGGG
>CAZPXJ010000059.1:0-16654 GCA_964590855.1 uncultured archaeon | reverse complement strand
GGGCTAGTAAAATACAAATTTTCACTTGAATGGTTCATGAAATTGATTGGTTATATACTACTTCCAATTCGAAGAAGTAGTGCTTTAAAAGAGAAGAAATGGTGGCATAAGGGAGATCTCAATATGGAAGTTTTTTCTGATAAAGAAATATGGATTAACATTGTAGAAGAGAATGAATCTTATCACAAATCTAAAACTGATTCTAAGATTTCGATGATTCTGTCAATTTTCTGTCTTGCTATACCAATATTTTTCGCATTTTCGTTAGTAACGCTTCCTATGTCAATTAGAGCAAGAAAAAATGAAGGCATTAATAGGAAAAATACAGTTGCTTTGGTATTTTCAACAATTGGTATTGTAATAACAGTTACATTTTTTGTATTTACATTTGTATTTACACCAATAAGTTTGGGATTTGCACTTTGATACTATCTCTCTTTTTTCCTTATTTTTGAAATAATGGAATAAATACAGAGTACTTCATTATCGGTTTTTGTAATCTAAGTAAAATCAGAGTTTGGTAAAAAAAGAGCTTGGTGGGGCAGGGCGGATTTGAACCGCCGACTTCCTCCACGTCAAGGAGGTATCATAGCCAGGCTAGATCACTGCCCCTGTTACCGATAGGTTTCTGCCAGTTTTTTCTTTCATGGTTTCTTTAAATATTTTGTGTTACCAAGCTTTATTGTGAGTTAATTTGATTTAGCATCAAATTTCGGCAATTTGCTTTTCATTCCAATAATTAAGCTAGTTTTCAACAAAATCCCTCTAACTGAACTGAAGTATTGTTCAGTTTGATTTTTAAAATAAATTTCGAAAATTTCCGACTCAAAACGAAAAATTCCTATTATATTATGTAAATAATAAAGCTAGACAACATTTATAAAAACTTCAACCGTCTTTCTATAAAAGAATAGATTATAACTATTCATTCCACTCGAGTGATAAATTATGGATAAAAGTGTAGCAATTTCTCTTAAAGTTGTTGGATTTCTCCTAATCTTTATCGCAGCTTTTGTACCTTTGTATAGTCTTAACTTTGATTCAACATCTGCAGAACCAGAACCTATTGTATTGGTAGATACACAGGTTATTGCAAATGATTTAACTGCTGTTTATTATGACGGTGGTTATGCTTACGTTCTGACAGCTGATGCTGGATTAAGGATTGTAAATGCAACAGATCCCATGGCTTTAGACTCAGTAGGGATATACAGTATAACCGGGAGTGCTAATGGTATTTTCGTAGAAAACAATGTTGCATATATAGCTGATACCGATACAGGGTTAGAAACTGTTGATGTAACGGATCCAACGACACCAACAAGTTTAGGAGCATATGGCATCGTTGGCGGTGCAAATGACGTTTTTGTTGCAGGTGACTATGCATATGTTGTAGATTCTTCAGTAGGACTACAAATTATAGATGTAAGTACTCCAGCCACACCAACTTTTGAAGGAGATTATAGTATTTCTGGAGACGTTAATAGTGTGGTAGTTGAAGGAGATGTTGCATATGTAGTAGATTCTTCAGTAGGATTACATATCTTGAATGTAAGCGATCCGACAAACCCAGTATTAATTGGAACATATGAAACAGGTAGTCCCGTTTATGATGTTGACGTCCAAGGCGATTGGGCATACATCGTAGGGGAAAATTTCGGATTAATGTCAATTAATTTAACAAATCCAGTATCTCCTTTACTTGGAAGTCAATATGAACTATCTGGAAGTATTAAAGGGATAGATATTGATAATGAACATGCCTATATCGTTGATTCCAGCTTTGGAATACATATTGTCTCAATCATAAATCCTCTTGATTTATACAGCGCTGGTTCGTTTGAAACACCCTCAGAATCAATTGCGTTATTTGTTATTGATGGATATGCATATGTTGCTGAAACAGGAACAGGTTTGGAAGTTTATAGTGTAAGACCTCGCTATAATAGAGATAGTTTTGGGAATCTCGTAGAAGTATTCAGTTTCAGTATCGATTATAAACTAATAGCATATGATTCCGCTAATAATATTACCCAATCCCGGTTTCTACAAGAAGAAACTCCCAGTAGCGTAATTATCTTAGCTGCAGCAATTTGGTTTTCGATTCTCTTCTCTCTTTTGGCGATCGTCCTAGGACAAGTTTTCCAAAGCGGAGAAATGAAGTCAAGAGGTATAATAGCAGACATTTCAGGAGGTATTCTTCTACTTGTGTCTCTGGTTGCAGCTGTTCTAGCGATGAACAACACGATGGTTATTGCAGCCCAAAGATATGAAGCAACAATCACGGGACAAACTGCGCTTACCTTAAACCCGATTACGTTTAACCCAAATGATTCAAATCCCGCTTATTTCGATTTAGTTCTACAGGGAACTATCGAACCTGGTTTCTACTTGTTTGTTATAGGTATCTTTGTGATGCTCACAGGTCTTTTCTTGCCCGTCGATTGGCAGAAACCATCTGGATCTACAATGTCTAAGAGAATGGGCGAGGCTGGTGTGATTAAATGGATTAAAAACATAGCATCTTTAAGACTGACAACATATATAACAAGGAGGTTGTTAACCCTTATTCCGCTGTTCATAGCTATATGTGTTATGACGTTTGTAATGGTCAGTGGAATGGGTGATCCTGTAGCATTGCTTCTTCTAGGAAAACAAAGAGTAACGGAAGCAGATAGATTGAACCTTACGCGCAAATTAGGATTAGATCAACCAGTCTACGTTCAATTTGTAGTATGGTTCTATAACTTACTTCATGGTGATATGGGTACAAGTTTCCAATCAGGTCAATCCATCAATGATATGATAGGAGGACTAGTTTGGGAAACATTGAAACTTCAATTAGCCTCATTTGTATTTGCATTATTAATAGCAATTCCATTGGGAGTATTAGCAGCAAAAAATCAAAACTCATGGATTGATTCTGCCGCTAGTGCATTTGCATTATTAGGACTTTCAATGCCGATATTTGTCTTTGGATTACTATTGATATATATATTCAGTGGATATGGACTAGGATGGTTCCCAGCTGCTAAAGCTCATCGAGTGCCTACCCCCACTCCAGTATTCAGTGGTACGAATTGGAACTTATTCTGGGGAGGAGATATGTCCACGTGGTGGGCGAATGTATCCACTAGATTAGGAGATTCAATCATGCATATGGTTCTGCCAACTATCGCATTAACATTTGCATCTATTGCTCTTTATACCAGATTAGTAAGATCAACAATGCTTGAAGTTCTTAGACAGGATTATATCCTATCAGCAAGAGCTAATGGTATTTCAGAGAGAGCTATTACTTGGAAACATGCTTTCAGAAATGTTCTCATACCTGTTGTTACCTATGTTGGACTATTTCTGGCATCGGCTCTTGCAGGAGCTCCAATTACTGAGACACTGTTCTCTTGGCCAGGACTAGGATTCAAATATGTAAGCGCAGTGAATCTATTAGATTTCCCAATGATATTAGGTACGACGGCATTATTGACTATTCTTATACTTCTAGGCAACTTAGTGACAGATATTGCATATGTAGCTGTTGACCCTCGAATCGAACTATAATATGGTGGATGAAAAATGCAAAGAGTAGAAAAAACAACAAAACTTACTTTCGCACAGAGATTAAACGAATACTTGGTAGAGCACAGGTTACCAAAATCAATGTCATGGGCTGGAACATTAGCAGTGCTGTGGAAACACTATTACCTTAATTTTATTACAGAATTTTTGGTAATAGTGATAGGTTTAGGTGTTCTGGTTCCAGCTTTTGGTGTCTCTGTTGAATACGTAGGCATAGGTTCAGCCACTGGATGGGGAATGTATTTCCTCTTCGTAACAGTTATAGCTCTAGTTTGGACTGGAGTTAGATTTGCTTGGAATTATTATAAAAAATCAACAGCAAAGAAAGAAGTTATCATCGCAAAAGATGGAACTTTGAGAGAAAGAAGTCCTTCTCAATGGTCATTAGTTTGGCGAAGATATAAGACAAATAAAGTAGCAATACTATCTGGAGCTTTAGTCATTGGAATTACTATTTTGGCTCTTGTATATCCTATTTTAATGCCATTCAGTCCAGTGATGACAGAACCTCTATTTGACGCTTGGAATGGGGGAGGATCTCTCTCTAATCCAAATTTAAAATACCCAGGTGGTACTGATGTGCTAGGAAGAGATGAATTCTCTAGACTATTAGCAGGAAGTGAAGTTTCTTTAACAGTCGGAGTGTTCTCAACCGTTTTATCAGTACTCATTGGAGTAACACTTGGTGCCTTAGCTGGTTATTACAGAGGTTGGACAGAAGAAATAATCATGAGATTAACAGATATGTTTCTAGCATTACCATTTCTTGTTATTGCTATTCTTGCTGTTTCTTTCATTAGAAGAGGAAGACTAGTCTTTCTAAGACAAATACCACAGTCTATCGTTATCGTTATTGTACTTGGTGTTTTCGGCTGGGCGGGTTTATGTAGGTTAGTCAGTGCGAACACGCGGCAAATCTATAACTTAGATTACGTTAATGCAGCAAGAGTACTAGGTGCAAGCAATAGACGTATTATCATGGTACATATTCTACCAAATATCCTAGCACCAATTATAGTTATAGCTACAATTGGTGTTGCAGGAGGTATTCTTTCAGAAGCAGGTTTGACTTTCCTTGGATTAGGAAGTCCAACAACAATCTCCTGGGGACAGATGGTTAATGATGCACAAACGGTACTGAAAACGAACCCTGAGTTAGCACTGCTTCCAGGATTCGCAATATTCTTCGTGGTGTTAGCCTTTAACTTACTAGGTGACGCATTAAGAGATGCTTTAGATCCAAGATTGAGAGAATGATACAAAATGACTGAAAAACCGATGTTAGAACTAAAAGACGTATATACCTATTTCTACACAGAATCTGGAATAGTTGAAGCCTTAGATGGAGTATCTTTTGATGTCATGAAAGGAGAACCAGTTGGAATTGTGGGAGAATCTGGTTGTGGAAAAACTGTAACTGCACATTCCACATTAAGAATTCTACCTAAAAACGGAAAAACTGTTTCAGGAAAAATCAACTACAAAGGTGTTAATCTGCTAGATTTACCAGATCTTCAAATGAGAAAGATTAGAGGTAAAGAAATAGCTATGATTTTCCAGGATCCAATGACAAGTCTTAATCCTATTTTTAGAGTTGATGACCAGATGACTGAGGTAATTGCACTTCACAGAAAATGTAGTAAAAAGGAAGCACTAGAAATAGCTATTGAAACTCTTGATCAAGTTGGAATTCCTGAAGCTGAAGCACGTATAACTGATTATCCTCACCAATTTAGTGGTGGTATGAGACAAAGAATCCTTATCGCAAGAGCACTAGCATTGCAACCAAGTTTACTAATTGCAGATGAACCTACTACAGCTTTGGATGTTACTATTCAAGCTCAGGTTCTTGAAATTATTAAGGGAATGCAACAAAAACTAGGTTTAGGAATGATGCTTATTACACACAATCTTGGTGTAGTAGCTGAAATTACTAATAGGGTACATATCTTCTATGGTGGTCGTGTTGTTGAATCAGGATATACTGAAGACATATTCGTCAATCCTAAACATCCCTATACATTTGCTCTTTTCGAAAGTATTCCAAGTATAGAGACAGATAAATCTCGTTTAGAAACGATTCCAGGAAATGTTCCAAGACTCATTAATCCACCTAAAGGATGTCGTTTCCACCCAAGATGTAAATATGCTACAGAGATTTGTTCTCGAATTCGTCCTCCTGAACACAAGTTTGGAAGGGAACGCAGAGTAGCATGTCACCACTTTGAAGAATTAGATCTTCATATAGTTAAAGAAGCTCTGCTAAAGAAAACAGCAGTAAAGGAGGAAATCTAAGATGACATTCATAGAACATGAAACATTAGATTTGTTTTCTGCTTGGGATGCCAAAACTCAACCAATTATCAATATTCACAATATGAAGAAATGGTTTCCAGTAAGTCAACAATCTGTGCTTTTCTCCAAAGTTGTAGCCCACATCAAAGCAGTTGATGGAGTTAATCTTTTCCTAAATAAAGGTGAAACTCTTGGTATTGTAGGAGAATCTGGTTGTGGGAAGAGTACAACTGCCAAGGTTACAGTTAAACTTGAGGAACCAACTGATGGTTCTGTTTACTTCAAAGGAATAGATATCTTTCAACCTATGACCAGAGAACAGGAACTCGCAGTTAAAAGACAACTCCAGATGGTATTTCAAGACCCTTATTCCAGTTTAAACCCAAGAAGAATGGTGCTTGATTTAATCAAGGAACCTTTTGACATACACTTCCCAGATATGTTATATGAGGAGAAAGAAGCTAGAGTTTTAGAAATTCTTGCTAAGGTAGGATTAGAAGATTATCATGCCTTGAGATATCCTCACGAATTTAGTGGCGGGCAAAGACAAAGATTAGGGATTGCCAGAGCTTTAGCTATTCATCCTGAAGTTATTCTGTTAGATGAACCTGTATCTGCTTTAGATGTTTCAGTTCAAGCACAAATCTTAAACTTGCTACACGATATACAGAAAGACTTCGATTTAACCTACATGTTCATTGCACATGATCTCAGTGTAATTAAACACGTATCCGATAGAGTAGCAGTGATGTATCTTGGAAAAATCATGGAGATGTGTCCAACAGGAGAATTATTCAGAAAAACAGGACACCCTTACGCAGTATCATTACTTTCAGCAATTCCTCGTCCAGATCCACGTATAAAGATGGATCGTATTATTCTCGAAGGAGATGTCCCCAGTCCAATAAATCCCCCCTCTGGTTGCCCATTTCATCCAAGATGCTATAAGGCACAAGACTTATGTAAGAAAGTTACACCAGATTTAGAGGAAATTGAGCCAGGTCATTTTATAGCGTGTCATTATCCGGAGATTTAATTCTCTTTTTCTTTTCTTTTTCTTTTCTTTGTTTTTTCAATTATATTTATTGGGTGTATAGAGATATTTTTATCTCATAGATATTTATCCTATACAATGCTAGGCAGTCAGTATTTCAGGAAACGATCATACACACTCAGAACTTTTCTTAGACATATTACTAGAATGTTTAAACAAAGTTCAGCCATTAGAAAAACAATGAAATCTGGTAGAGTTAGTAAACAATTTCAAGAACGTATAATGCTAGCAGTAACAGCTGTTAACGGTTGTAGATTCTGTGAGTGGGGTCACACAAAAACGGCACTTAATGAAGGATGTACTGAGGAAGAGCTAGAGCAGATAATGAACCAAGATTTTGATTCTTGTGACCCTAATGAAGTTGTTGCACTTGCTTATGCTCAACATTATGCAGATACAGAAGATAATCCATCAGCTGAGGCTTGGGAAAAACTTGTAGAATTTTATGGTGAAGAAAAAGCAAAAGATATTCAGCTAGTAATAGAAATGGTTACAATAGGTAATCTATTGGGAAACACATTAGATGCTTTTGAAAGCAGATTAAAGGGCATTCCTCCTGAGAATGGTTCCCTATTCCTCGAAATGTATATCTATTTTCTTGCTTTTCCCTTTGTAATAATATTCAATAACAGATACAAGAAATGGAAGGGTTCTAGTAACCTTCATCTAGATTAACAGTTTTGATAAAATCCTTCTCTCCTTTTGCAAAACGGATAATATTTTCTATTTGTTCATCCCATCGTTTCAAGTCACTCATAGGGGATGCTCCTCTGTGAGGAGATAAAATTACATTGTCTAAATCATGGAAAGGATAACTAGTAGGATACTTTTTTCCATCTACATCTTCTTCTGGTTGATAGTTATACCATACATCGATTGCAGCTCCAGCTATTGTTCCTTTTCTCAGAGCTGAAAACAAACTTTTCTCATCAACAATTGGACCTCGACCTATATTTACAAGAAGACCTTCTTTACCAAGTAAGTCTAGTTCTTTTTCTTTGATTAAACCTTCAGTCTTAGAAGTTAGTGGAACGGCAACTATCAAAATGTCAGTTTCTGTTAGAAATTGTTGTAAATTATCAAAAGAATATTTGGTAACAGGTGTTGGTAGTGTATCTTGTTGTTTATTCCAATCTCTCCTCAAAACTAAAAATTCAATATCAAAACCAGCTAAGAATTTATGCACAAGTCGGTTTACTGCACCGTACCCTAATAAACCAATTTTTTGTCCTCGCAATGGGACGGAAGTAGCAAAAGAATCACCTCTTCTCCAATGACCTTCCACCATCCAATTATGATGGAGAATAACCTTATTCATTAATGACAATAAGATTGCCACAACATGTTGAGCTGTAAAATAAGCGTTACCATGACCATTAACAAGAGTTAATTCTCTATTTTTAGTAACCTCTTTGAAAATGGGTATAAGATGTTGTACTCCAGCACCAGGGTTGATGAAGAGTCGAGCTTTCTTTGCAGTTTCTAGTAATTCCTTTGATGGTCTCCAACCCATGATAACATCTGCGTCAGGTGCTAGCTTTAACAAAGTTTCTTGCTCTAAATCTGGGGGGATGATTAGTTTAACTTGAGGGTAATCACTTAAGCCTGCTTCCAGATATGCTCGCAATTGATCAGTGGGTTGCCAAATGCAAAGAACAGTGGTTTCTTTTTCATTCATTAAATATAACAGAAATAAACCTAATTTGAACGTTTGGTTTATAACTGTCTAAGTATAATTTTTTCTATTCATTAAGAATAGGAGGAAATCAAGATGTCGAAAATAAAAATATCAGTAATTAAGAGAATCAACCCTGATGACATCTTCGAAGGAGGAATAATGCATCCTAAAGGAGATAGAATCAAAACTTGTACAGCCTTCAATGATGGAGATGAATTCATTATTGAAGACCTAAAAAAACCTGAAAAATTCTGTGGATGGGCATGGAGAGATATCTACAAGGACTTGTCTGTTCTTAATTTTGGCGGGGATTTTAGTTGGTCAAAACCAGGAGAAGCTATTACTTGCTGCACAGATGGTATGAGACCTGTAATATTCAAACTAGAGAGAATGGAAGATTAAAGGTGAAATGGGATGTCTAAGGTAAAAATAACAGTTATTAAGAAATATAGTCCTAAAGATATTCTTGGAGAAGATTTCATAAGACCAGATGGAAGACCTATTCCTATTTGTTCATTTGAGTTAGGGGAAGAATTTATTGTTGATGAAAGTGGTAATATGCCTGAAAATTTCTGTCATCATGCTTGGTTTGGATTGTATAAGAACGTTCAAGTCCTAAAATATGGAGGTGGTTTTCCAGATTGGACAGGTGAGAATATGATCTATAATGCATGTCCAGATGGAATCAGACCTGTCATCTTCAAAGTTGAAAGAATGGAAGATAGTTCTTAGAATTTTCGTGTGATAACGTGCGAAACTTTTAAACCATTTGAGAATCAGAAATATTCAGATGATATTTGATAACGAGTTAATAGAGAAAATAAGAGCCTCTTTTCCCAGAGCGGTTACAGATTTCAAAGGACGTAAACGTGCTTTCTTTGATAACGGTACTGCAACTCTTGTTGTTGATAAGGCAGCTGAAGCAGAAGCTAAAGCACGTATAAATTGTAGTGCCAATGTTGGTGCTATCTTTGATGAATCCAAACTAGCTGAAGAGACCATTTTAGCAGGCAGACAAGCTGTAGCCGATTTCATTAACGCTCCTTCTCCTTCAACTATAGTCACAGGTGAATCTGCAACCTCCTTATTCTTTAACCTAAGTTATGCTTTAGGAAAAGAGTTTACAGGAAAAGAAAATGTAGTTACTACTGATTATGAACACTATACCAATGTCAGTCCTTGGGCTGAATTAGAACAACGTGGCAAAATTCAACAGCTTAGATTCTCAAAGCTCAATATGGAAGAGGGAACCATGGATATGGATCATTTACAAGAGCAAATTGATTCTAATACTAAAGTTGTAACTATTACCTCTGCTTCCAATATGCTTGGAACCAAATCTCCGCTTGAGGAAATTGGAAAATTAGCAAAAGAAGTTGGTGCTTATTTCATAGTTGACGCTGTGCACCATATCGCACACGGTCCAACTGACGTTCAAGTATTAGATTGTGACTTCCTATGCTTCTCAGGTTACAAACTCTTCAGTTCTCATGGCAGTTATCTCTATGGTAAACAAGAACATCTAGAAGCTCTCAAACCTTTCAAAGTAAAGCCTGCAACAAATGTTCCTCCAGGTAAATATGAATGGGGAACAAGAAATCAAGCAACTTTTGCATCAATCAGTGGAGTAATGGATCATTTTCACTGGCTTTCTAATCAGATCGATTCAAGTAACAAAGGATTAGAGAAGAAACTTCCTCTAAGATATGCAATGGGTGCAATAGAGAAGTATGAAATGGAGTTTTCAAAATCAATACTCACTGGAATAGATGATGTTCCAGGCTTGCTAGAGATACCTGAAGTAACTGTCTTTGGAATAACAGACGTAAATCGACTGGATGAAAGAGATCCTACTTTCTCTATTGAAGTAGAGAATGTTCCTGGTGAAGAAATAGCTAAACATCTGTGGAAAGAAGCAGGAATAGCAGCTAGGGCAGACCATTTCTATTCATATGCACAAGATGTGTATAAGAAACCCAAAGTTTATAGAATCAGTTTGGTTCATTATAATACACATGAGGAAATCCAAGCGTTCCTGAAAGCATTGAATGATATAGTGTTAAAGAAATAAAGAAATGGCGCCACTCGTAGGATTTTCGAATATTAACCCTCAAGTTAATAAAGCTCGAACCTACGACCTATCGGTTAACAGCCGATTGCTCTACCGAACTAAGCTAGAGTGGCAACCTTATAGTTCTATTCATTCTTCTTTTCTTTTCTTTTTAAACCTTTTTTTCTATTCTCTAATTTTGACACTGTTCTTTTCAGGTGAATCATAAAACATTGTACAATTTTAGACCCAGGGTCTGCACTAGAAATACATTTCTGTAAAACTCAAAAATAGATTTTAGTGACAATCAAAATATTTTTTATAGGACTATACTCAAAACTCCTTGCTGAATGTAGCCTCGGTAACTCAGAGGTAGAGTGATTGACTTGTAATCAATTAGCCGGGGGTTCAAATCCCCCCCGAGGCTCCACTATTTCTTTCACATTTGTTATTCAATAAACAATAAAAATATGATACAGAATTTTGTCTTATGAGTAATAATCAAACCAATATTTACAAACTAGAGAAATCAGCTGATCTTTCCCCCAAAGTTGCTGAATGGTATGCTATCATGGTGAAATCAAGAGAAAGGTTGCTAAATGTTCTGGAAGATTTAGAAGAAGAAGCTTTTGATTTTACACCAAATAAAGAGAAATTTGAAACCATAGGAACTCTTCTAATGCACATATCAGCTGTTGAATATCTCTGGATTTTCGCAGACATGGATGGACTAGATGTTGATGAGGAAAGGTTCAAGCATGGTTTTGCACTTAGACCAGAAACCAAAATCCCACAAATCAAAGGAAAATCTAAGCAATTTTATTTAGACGAATTAAAAGATATAAGAGAACAAGTATACAAAAGATTTCTTAGATTAAAGGATGAAGAACTTGAAAAAATAGTAGTTGTTGAAGGGCAAAAATTCTCTATCGAATGGATTCTCTTTCATATAGCTGAACACGAAATGATGCACATTGGTCAGATTTTGCTTCTTAGAAGATTATTTAGATTGCACAATCCGAGCTAGATTTATATTAAGCAGACTCAAAGACAATTAATCATGATAACTTTTTCCGATTTTGAGAAGGTCGACATAAGAGTTGGCAGAATTATTAGTGTAGAGGATTATCCTGCAGCACGTGAACCCTCCTACAAACTTGTTGTTGATTTTGGAGAGATTATTGGATTGAAGAAATCTATAGCACAACTAGTAAAGAACTACAGCAAAGAAGAATTGGAAGGTAAATATGTTATAGCTGTATGTAATTTTCCTCCACGCCAGATTGGGCCATCAAAATCAGAAGTTCTCATTGTTGGAGTACCAGATGAAAATAATGATTGCATATTACTTAGCCCAGATACAGAGGTTCCTCTAGGTGGAAAACTTTACTGAATTGCTTTCTCTAAGATACCTGCAATGAATTCGGATTTGCTTTCAGTGTAAGATTCTCTATCTTCTTTGAATTGTTGTTCTAAGCTCTTCTTAAGATCTGAATACTGCTTTGCTTCCTTAGGATGTGTTCTTAAATAATCTCTGAAGGCTATATGTTTCTTCCATTCATAATGAGTGTTGTTCATAACATGAAGATGATGTGTTCTGAAATCCTCTCCGCCTTTAACAAATAGATGACGATCTGGAATTCCTTGTTCTCCTCTATAGATAAAACCTATCTTCTCTAGTGGAGCAATTATTCTTTCAATATTCTCTAGAGAATCGAGAGCAACAGCGATATCTATGATTGGTTTAGAAACAATATCAGGGATAGCCGTGCTTCCAATGTGTTGAATATCAACTAAGAAATCAGATATTGTTGTAGAAATTAACTCGCTTTCTTGATTGTAGAGTTCTTCCCATTGTGGATTGTAAGGTTTTAATTCAACTATACCTCGCTTTAAACCAATCATCAAATCAAACTTAAAACTCGCTTATTTAGATTTTCTCATCCCATATAATTATAGGATGAGAATGAATCCCTCCCAAATCGACAGAGATTTTTGCTTTTTGCTATGAAATTACGAACTATCAGCAGTAACTATTTCCATTAAACCTAGTATTTCTAGTAATTTTCTTTCCAGATCTATTCCTACTACACCTGCCAATGCTAGTGTACTTAATAGACTTTCAACTAATTCATCTTCAATAGTTGGATCACATTCTAGTCCTTCACAGTCATCCAATATTTGTGTAGCGAATGCATTCAACATCTTTTCTCCCATAATTCTACTAGGTGTTTTTGGAATGTTCATTACTTCTAATTGTTTTACACTGTTTCTGCTATTAATGAGTTCGAGCAATTTTCTCTGTGCTTCGTTGATTGTTACCATCGTCATCACTTGTTTCTTACAGTTTTCGTTATTTATACTGAGATAATATTTACTTTTAAACCCATCTAATATATTTACTTAACGCTTTATTATTCCAATGGAAACTTAATTGATATAAGTAAAAAATTCGTATGCTTGCTAATTTCTCTACAGAGAGCCCCAAACTCCAATGAACCATTATTTCCATTGGAAACTAAGGGGAGGGGCTGTTTCACGCCAAAATAAATTTAGTCGATAGTTTTACCCTTTTTGTCGGTAGTTTGGAAATCAATTTTTGTCGGGAAGTGTAATACCCGGCTATTATCGAGAAAAAGTATTTTGGATATATTTTAGTATATTTTCATCAATAAAAAAGAATTTCGATATCGAAACGTTAAAAAAAGAATTAACAGAAAGCAATCTAACAATTCAACGCGTGGGCTGATAGATCAGCTGGAAGATCGCATCGCTTGCACCGATGAGGCCACGGGTTCAAGTCCCGTTCAGTCCACCATCATTTTTTTTATACTAAGAGCTTTGGAAAAACTTTTGTTGTATAATTAATTCTGCTTCTTATCAGAATGTTATCAGTTGTTATCCCAGTCTTTAATGAAGAAGATAATATTGCACCTCTATTTCAGGAACTGAAAGAAATACTCTTACAGCTGAACGAAGAGTTTGAGATAATCTATATAGATGATGGATCAACTGATAAGACCTTATTTAATCTACAAGAATTAAAAGAAAAGGAAAACAATATCCGCATTATTCAACTTAAACATCATTTTGGAAAAAGCGCAGCATTGTCTGCAGGATTCAAATACATCAAAGGTGAAACCGTGATTACTCTTGATGGGGATGGTCAAGATGATCCAAAGAATATTCTAATACTCATAGTTGAATTAAAAGAGAACGTTGATGTAGTATGTGGATGGAGATATGCACGTCAAGATTCTTATTTTAAGAAACTGAATTCAAAAATGTACAACTTACTAAATAGACTCCTAAATAACATCCAGATTCATGATAACAATTGTATGCTAAGGATTTACAGAAAAGAAGTAGTTGAGGGATTACAATTGATTAAAGGGGCACACAGATATTTACCTGCCATTATCTCCAACAAAGGATTTAGGATAATAGAAGCAAAGGTATCACATCGTCC
Source organism: uncultured archaeon (assembly GCA_964590855.1). Taxonomy (GTDB): domain Archaea; phylum Asgardarchaeota; class Heimdallarchaeia; order Heimdallarchaeales; family Heimdallarchaeaceae; genus UBA460. The sequence goes on along the minus strand of CAZPXJ010000059.1, from coordinate 2,529 downwards.
AAGGTTAAGTGGAAAATCGAAATATGGAACAAAGAGATTATTCAAAGGATTTTTCGATTTACTCGAATTTAATTTCTTTTGGAAGAAGAATTACGAAGAGAAATCGAAGAAAAAAAACATCTATGAAATAGAAAAAATGTATGGATTTGGGAATTAGGTTAAACGAGTTTCTGTTTTTTCATCCAATCAAAAGCATCTTGAAACGCTGCTTTCACATCATACTTAGGTACAAAACCCACAATATCCTTTAATTTGTCAGTATTGTAAACTCTTGTTATACTAAATTGTTTAACTCTTCGTCGAGAAATCTTTGGTTTTGTTCCTTTAATTTTCGCCATAGTCTCACTGACAACTGCTGCTACATAAGCCAATGGATAACTTATTTCTTGAAAAATTGGTTCTTTATTTGATATTTCTCCAGCGAGTTCAAACATTTGTCTAGTAGTACAAGTCCCGCCTATAACATGAAAAGCCTCGTGATTAGCTTTGTCAACTTCTCCGCACCTAACCAATGCTTCAGCAACATCTTTATGATGGACAAATGAGATAATTGCATCTCCTCCCCCGATTAGAGGAATTTTTCTTTCTCTCAGAAGATAATCAAAAACTTGTGGTGTTACCTGACGATCTCTTGGACCTACAATATATGGCGGTCTAACAGCAGAAGCAAAGAAATTATTTTCTCTAGCATACTTAAAAACTAGATTCTCAGCCATGAGTTTAGTTAAGTGATAAGGATGGCTAGGGTTCTTAGGATGGGTTTCTTTTATAGGTTGGTTTTTTGGCCTATAACCATAGATACCTACAGTACTTATGTGTAGGAACTTCTTGCCGTTGTTCTTAACAAATGCTTCAAGTATGTTCCTTGTTCCATCAACATTTACTTGATAATAGAGATTTTTAGGAATATCATCACGTGCTTCCCCCGCAGCATTATAAACAGAATCAACACCTTTCAAAGCTTTGTCAAAAGAACTTCTATTAGTTAAATCTCCTTTAACAATAGTTATTCCTAGCTCATCTAATTCTTGTACTTTTTTTCCTGAACGAGAAAGAGCTTTAATCTCTGTTTTTGGATATTGTTCTCTTACTCTCTTTGCTATAAAGTAACCAACAGCACTTGTCGCACCAGTAACTAATATGGTCATCTTACTTCAATCCTCCAATATATCAGTTCTATATAATTTTTTAGAAAAAAAATATTCTATGTCTAAATATCTTAATTCTAGGAGAGTATTTGATAATTCAAATCATTTGAACAAATATTCCTTCTTTATAAAGAATCCACCCAATAAGCCATAAAAGGCCTATAAAACAGATATAACCTAGAAAAGTGAAGAGTAAGCGTTGCAAATGTTTGATTTTAGGAGGTGATTCTCTGTTCTTATTTATTTTGAAAACTTTTGGGAAAAAAGCTCCTGTTTCTGTTTTATATTGAAGATAGTCTTCACCATATTTCTTTGACAATCTCCATTCTTCATAATATGACCATAGAATTACCAAAAATGCAAATAGTGACCAAGAAAGAACAGCTCCCGTTCTAATACCGAGATCATTTGTCCAAGGAAGATAGAGAGAAACAACCAAAGACATGAGAATCATCCCAGTATGTTGAGGATGGCGAAGAAATTTGTAAGGTTCTCTCTTAGATAGTCCTTCTTTCTTAAAGATAGTCATTGCAAGAGCAATAAGTCCCCATAAAAAGAGGAATAATCCAACTGCAAAAATGATGAATCCAAAAACAATGAATACAATCACTCCTGGTTTATGTGTAGAATCTGCTAAGTATATCCATAGTTCAAAATAATGGTTCGGATAAAATAACTGGTCGAAAATTGCCCATGAAATAAGATACATGGGAAAAGCAATAACCATAGGGGCAATAATTCCCAAAATAACTCCTAGATACACCCAAGAGGATGCTAAAAACAAGAAAGCATTGGCAACAATCCTTGCTGTGATATCTTTAAATTTCATTCTAATTTTACTAACCTTTTTTTTATCTCTATATGAATATTTCTTGAAATTAGATGAATTGAGCCATATTCCCGCATTGTAAAAATAAAAAACGGGTAATAAAGTATCAACTTTACCACCATGTAAACCATTCATATGCAATCTGATCATTGTATTGAGGATTTTGATCATTATTTTCATCAATAGCTTTTTGTCTTGCATACAAATATGAGTCATAGTCAATATATCCTAGGTCAATCCTTTCAAAGAAGTAGTGTGTAAAAATTGGATCATCAGGATATGAATCGAACAGATAGGCACGATTATCTTCATCTTTATAGAAATTCATAATCTACATGAAACCTTGAAATTTCAAGCGTAAAATTTGTAGTTATATCGTTGTTTCATCTACTAATATCAAGCAATGTTTCTTGTTAAGGAAAATCATCTTTCAATATTCTCGAAGAAGGAAATACTAGAAATCTATGTCATTAATGTCTAAAAATATTTAGTAGGCTTGGGTCAGAATTCCTTCTTGAATTAGTGCCCTTATAAGAACGTATAGTAATATGA
>CAZPXJ010000058.1:0-16751 GCA_964590855.1 uncultured archaeon | reverse complement strand
TATGCCAGAGATAATAGATGAAGAACTTCTCCTTACTGTTCATGTTAATGACCATTTAGAAAAGATCAGAGCCATTTCAAAAGCTGGAGGAGGGATGATATCTCTAGACACAACACTTAATGAACATACATTCTTTATTGCAAAGTATGCTGCAGGGGCAACTAAACAAGCTGTTCAACTTGTTGATGAAAACAAAGCTAAAAGGAGTTTTGCTGTAGTTCGACCTCCAGGTCATCATGCGGAAAGTACATCTGCTGGAGGGTTCTGTTATTTTAATAATATAGCAATTGCAGCTGAATGGCTTATTCAATTCAAAGGGTATAAAAGAATAGCAATCATTGATATCGACCAACATTTTGGTAATGGTACGTCACACATTTTTAATCATCGAAAAGATGTATTGTATGTTTCCATTCACGGCCATCCCACATATACATACCCAGGATCAGGTTTTCCACACGAGATAGGTCTTGTAGAAGGAAAAGGTTACAACATCAATGTTGCTTTACTACCGGGTGTAAGTAGCATCGATTGGCTCCACTCTCTTGTTTTTTCGTTAGATATTGTTAGGCAATATCAACCAGAGATCATACTAGTTTCAGTTGGCTTTGATGCTCTTGGAGGAGATCCTGTAGGTATTTTCAATCTTAGTCCTAACGCATTTGTAGCTGCGGGATATCTTCTGAATGAACTTGCAGAGGAAGAATGCGAAGGAAAAATCTCATGTACTTTAGAAGGAGGATATAAACTCGATCAGCTGAGGGAAGTAAGCAAGAAATTTATACTTGGTCTCTTAGGGAATAAACCTAGTATTTTAGACAAACTAAAAACCGTTAAACCTTCTGATCATACAGTAGGCATGTTGAATCAAACAAAGAAATTTCACAAAGATTATTGGAAATTCTGATTTTCTATCCAATTTTATATGGAATAATTTTTTAAATAGCTTATATTATAACAAAAATATGTCTGAAATAACGTCAGAAGTTGAATTAGAGACCAAGACTTCGAAAAGTAATGTTTTTCTTTGGTCTCTTTATGATTTGGCAAACACTGTCTATTCAATGGTTATCGTTTCTTTGATAATTAATCAATATATACTTATTATTGGGCAAAATGTGGAAGGATGGACTTATTCTTACTCAGAGTTAGTCTATGGTACCGTTGTAATGGTTATGCAAATAATAATAGCTATTGGGATGCCTATTGCAGGAGCATTAAGTGATTACTCTGGAAAAAGAAAACCTTTTGTATTAGTATTGACTGGTGTTATACTTATTTTTGCTAGTCTACTAGGTATATACCAGAGCATGTGGTTGGTACTGTTACTCTATGTTATTGCAAATGCAGCTTATCAATGGAGTCTAGCTTTCTATGATGCTATGTTACCTTTCATTGCAGCTCCCAAAGATGCAGGTAAAGTAGGAGGTTTTGGAGTTGCATTCGGATATCTTGGAACAATTATCGGTATTGCAGCTATGTTAGTCTTATCTGGTAAATGGGGATCGCCTAACAGCGATCCTGACTCAGGAGCAGTCGTATTTGGATATCTAGAAAAATGGTGGACATTTGTGATTGCAATGGGAATTTTTGCACTTTTCGCAATACCTTTCCTCTTTGTGAAAGAAAGAAAGAAGAAGGGAAAGACACCTCCTGCTGGACAAATAGTTAAAGGTTCATTCAAGCAATTAGGTGCTACTTTCAGAGACATAAGAAACCATAAGGAGATGTTTAAATTCATCATCGGATGGTTTCTGGTCGTTGAAGTAGCAAATGTGGTGATCATAAAAATGATTCTAATTGTGACTGATGGAATGGGAATGGACTATGAATTTGGTAATTATTTCATTATAATCGCTACAATTGCAGCTGTTCTTTTTACATATCCTATTGGAATGTTTGCGGATAGAAAAGGTGCCAAGCTAACTTTCATCCTAGTTTGTGCTTTTTGGGTAGCAGCACTAATAATTGCTATAGTAGCTTCTGTTTTTTGGTCCCCAATTACTGTACCAGAAATGTTAGGAGGAAATCCTGATGATCCATGGACAATTCAATTTGTCGTTGTTCTTATTATGGGAATTCTAGCTGGACCTGCCTTAGGAGGTACTTGGGTTGCACAGAGATATATGGTAATCGAACTTGCACCAAAAGAGAAATTTGGAGAATATATGGGCTTTAGTAAATTATCAGGTAAAGTATCTGCTTCATTAGGACCACTTATCTGGGCTGCCGTTATTACTTTAAAAGAACCTCCATTTTACTGGCAAACAAAAAATGCAATTGCATTAGCAGTTGCTGTGATGGGTATAATTATGCTAGTTGGTTTAGCAATAATCATGTTTGTGAAACCTAAAAAGACAATATTAGAAGAAGTAGGAGCTATTCCTACTAAGAAAGAATAACTCTTTTAATTTTCTTCTTTTTTTCTATTTTTAATTCCATTTCTGTTACTTCTTACTAATAGGCAGTAGATTATCAATATCACACCTGATAGTATTAACATTGATAGTAGCGAGTTATCTATTGACACGTGATAGATTGTAAAGAATACACTAGCAATAAAGTACAATAGATTTCCAAGGGAAGAGTATATTGAAATCAAAGTTGCTCTTTGTTCTGAAGATGCTTTCCTCTGTATCATTGTACCTACTATAGGAGCTCTTCCTCCTCTCGAAATCTGTACTAAGTATATAGTTGCTAATATTCCAAGGGAATCTATAGACCATAATACTACTATGTTTATGATTTCTATAATCATGAATCCAACAAGCATCAGATCTTCATGTTTCTCTTTGATTTTTCCAAATAGATAACTAGCACCAGCTGCAACAAGATTCATACCTGCAAATATAAACCCAATATGCAGAGGAGTTATTCCAGAATCAAATAGTTTAGGTTGATATGCCCAAAACGCTACACGTTGTGCAACAGAGTATGCAAGAAACGCGAACAATACTGCCATCAGGAACTTCGACTTCAGCAGTTTTTGAAATGCTTGTTTCGTTGCTTTTCCAGCACTCTGTGCTTTGGATCTTTCAACTTCTACCATGAAGAGACAGAGTATCACTTTAACAACGAATGTACCAGTTAATACATACAAAGGCCATCTCAGAGAGTATTCTCCCATCACTCCAGCTATCATCAGAGTGACCATGGCTGCAATGAAAGACAATGTTGAAGCTTTACCAAGTATATCTTTGAATTTCTTTTCTTGGTTATAGTTTGCAAGAGTATCATACAAGAGACTGCTATCAGATCCCGAAATTGTAGCTAATCCAATACCAAAGAATACTTCACTTACACCAAACATAGCGAATGTATTTCCTATCGAGTATGTTAGAGATGCCACTGCAAGGAAGAGATATCCAGCTGCTAGAACATATTTGCGTTCGAAGGCATCGGATATTGCTCCACTCGGAATTTCAAAGACAACTACTGATAAAGCAAAAATTCCTTGAAGGAACAACATATTGCTAAAGTTCAGATTTGCAGATTCCCAAATCTTAACTATTACAGGAACAACAATTGCAGTTAAGTCCAGTCTAGTCAAGATGAACAACCTCTTATTCCTTTGAATAATAGGAATTTTAGTTTCTTTCTGGACACTTGTATGTGTTAACATTTGTTTTTTACTCCTACAATTAGTTGGTTTACATGTCTTCTTTTGAGCAACATCGAGAGTCTCCTATAGGACACAGAGAAATTACGAATGTGCAAATCAATCAAATATTTACAGAAAAAGAATGAGAACAGGATGAGTTTTGAGTTTTGATGTTTTTTCTGTTTTTGTCTATCTAATCGGACCAAAAGCGACAGTATCCACTAAGAGTGTATAACAATTCATCTTATTTTGTCGCTCATTCTGTGACATCATTACTCAAGAGCAAAATCCTCTCCAAAGTCTTAAAAGGGTATCGATAAAATATAATTTAGAAAATCAAAGGTATTTCAAATGCTAGAAAAAACAGTAGAAAATATTGAACAAAAGATTGCTACTCTTATGCAAAAAAGCAAAATCCCAGGTTTAAGTCTCGCAATCATTAAAGATAATGAAGTTATTTATTCCAAAGGTTTTGGGAGTAGAGACATTAGAAAAAACCTTCCTACTACTGCTGATACTCTATTTGGCATAGGTTCCTGTACAAAGGTTTTCACTTGTATATCCATAATGCAACTTGCTGAACAAGGAAAATTATCAATAGATGATCCTGTAAACAAATACAGCCCATTTAAAATCGGAATAGAAGATAAACCAATAAAAATCCGTCACTTAATGTCCCATTCATCTGGAATACCAAATCTTGGTCTAGCCACAGTTCTGATATCCAGACATGCTCCTATCGAGGAAACTTGGGTCCCATTTGCATCCAAAGAAGATTTTTATACTTTCATAAATGGAGCTCAAAATGAGATTGCTGATGAACCAGAAAAAAGATATTTCTACTTCAATGCAGGTTTTGCTATGCTTGGAGAAATAATAGAAGCTGTCAGTGGAATGAAATTTGAAGAATATGTGGCTAAGTTCATCTTCAAACCTCTAAAAATGCTTAGATCTACATTTTTGGAAGAGGTTTTTAATAGTGATACAGATAAAATGACAGCTTATATTGCTGAAAAAGACAATCCTGTAGAAAAGAACCATCCATTTGATCAGTTTATCTATGCTGCGGGGGGAATCTTAAGTTCTGTCAACGAAATGTCCAATTTCATCCAGATGCTCTTGAATGGTGGAGAGTTTGAAGGGACTAGAATCATAAGCTCTGAATCTCTTCAAAAGATGTTCACAATACAAATTGAATATCCAGTTGATTATCTAGGAAGAAGCGGATATGGTTTTGGATTAGCTATTTCTGAGGATTTTCTTGGTCAGAAAATTATTTCTCATGGAGGATCAACAGGTTTGTCCAGTGCTCAATTTTCTTTTATTCCTGAACTTAACATTGGAATTGTAACTGAAGCTAATGTTGGAAGTGGAATGGGAATATTAATTTCTGATATTATTCTTTGTACTCTAATGGGAAGAAATCCTGAAGAAGAAATACCATTTTTTGGGATTCAAAAACGAATGGAACAATTAGTTGGAGATTATACAAACTATAAGCAGTTAAATAAATTCAAGATATCCATTGACAATGGAATACTCATCGGAGAATCAACTTTTAGAGAGACAACAACCAGGTATGTATTCATCCCGGAAGACCAGAAGTTGGAAAATCTCAAGTTTTACTTCTATAATTTTGGAGTTAAACAGCAAGTATATTTCGAGATTGATGAAAGAGGTCAAGTTGATTTATTTTTAGAAAGGAATCGTTACCACAAAATCAAATAAACACTTTTCTTCTTTTCTTAATTACCAACAATAAAAGTTTTAATTTCTCCCTCATTATTGTTATTGATGTCAGAAATGGACAATGATCCTAAAGAGGTTCTAAAACGGATAAATAATCTGATTATAGGTAGAGAAGATGAGCTTAAAATGATGATTAAAGCTATCAACAAAGGATTACCTATTATCATTGAAGGACCTGTAGGAACAGGAAAAACAGAAATGGCAAAAGCAGTAGCGAATAGTCTCGATAGATTATTTGTTAGAGTAGATGGAGATGATAGTCTCACTTCTATTAAACTGAAGGGATGGTATGATCCCCCACTTGTTATTGAAAAAGGATTCTCGAGAGAAACCTTCATACCAGGGCCTTTAACACTAGCTATGGAAGAAGGCGGGATTTTTTTCTATAACGAGGTTAATAGAGCACCTTCGGAAACCATTAATGCAGTTCTTACAGCATTGGATGAGAATCTAATAACCATTCCACAGTTAGGAGAAATCAAAGCTAAAGAAGGGTTTGTTGCTATTTTTACATATAACCCACAAGATACTGTAGCAACTAATCCTTTACCAAAAGCTTTCTACGATAGATGTGTTTGGATTAATGTCACACATCAAACACTAGAAGAAATGATACAGATTGTTGAATTGCGAACTAATTCCAAAGATGATCTTTTAAACAAAATTTCTTGTGAAATCGTTGAGGCAACATTAAACCATCCAGAACTCGAATATGGATCTACTGTGCGTGGAGCTATCCAACTTGTAAGTCTCCTAGAAGGGACAGATATTTTGAGTGAAGACTTACTTATTTCAAATTCTATTTCAGTTCATTCGAGAAAAATTAGATCAAAAACAACTAGTCGTAAAACAGAGGAAGAGATAATTATCGAAGTAGTTCTTAAAGTTCTATCCAGATATGATAACGACAGGATCTCAAGAAAAAAAGAGAACTAGGTGACCTTATATCTTCTATCGTAGGGGATGAACCTTTCCTAACCTTTGAGGCCAAGCATGCAGGAAGAATGCTTCTAAGTGAGATACAGCTAGAGTTAGGAAGGCAAGTCGAAGATATGACACGAATTTTGGAACTAGCAGAACAAGCAGCAGAAGGGGGAAAGTTAGAAGGCCTTCAATTGATTGCTACCAACTATCCCTTAGTAGTAGCACAAGTATTGAACAATATCGAATTGACAGATCAAATGTTAGAGAATTTAGGGAGTGATGAACTGATTCAATTATACTCTCGAACAAAAAAACATCTCAATTTTGAAATTAGAAAGAAGATGTTGGATAAGCTGATTCCTTTCATTACCGAAAAGGCAAAAAACATTTACAAGAGGGGAGTTTCTTCCACAGTATCAAGATATATCAATTATCAACCTGGAGATTCTTGGGAAGCTGAGATGACTATAGAGAAAATGCTCAGCCTAGGTAAACTAACTCCAGACTATGAGAGTATAGTTGTCAAAGAACCTTCAAAACGCAAGAAAAGCATTGTGGTTTGCATTGATAGAAGTATGAGTGTTCTCCAACTTATTCATCAAATTGTATTGATGGCGTCTGTACTCACTCTTTCAGTAAAACGAGATAACTTTGCCATAATTGATTTTGATTCGCAAGCTCACATTCTCAAAAACATGACTTCGAGTATTTATCCTGAGGCTCTAGTTGAATTGATTTTGAATATAGAAAGTGGGGGAAAAACAAATCTAGAGGAAGCACTAAATCTTGCGATTGAACAACTAAAACACAGCTCGTCAAGAGAAAAAATCATCTATCTTATTAGTGACTTGGAAAGAACCATTGGGAGAGATCCTCTTCCTATTATGCTGAGGATACCAGATTTAAGAGTTATTTACGTGAAAACATATCGAAGAGTATCATTTGTAGACGAGGTAGTTTCTTTACCAAATGTTACTTTTGAAGAACTAAATCAAAACTCAGACCTAGTTGAGCTTACAACTAGGTTACTGGAATAATTTTCTTTCTGTACTCTCGTTGTGCTAGTATTTGATCTGCAACAATTATCGCAATTCCAATTCCATCTAGTACTCCACCTTCTATTTGAGCAATATCTCGGTTAATTAGGTAATTTATAGAAATTCTGGCATCATAGATATATGATTCAGTCAAATTCCATTCATCTACAAGAGTAATAAGGTAGAAGGAGGTTGATTCCTCAGTTGCATTTAGAGTTAATGTAGTACCATTAATCACTTCTTCGTGTATCAATCTCAATTCATAGTAACTACCAAGCTTAGCTTGATTTACCAAGGTGAAGTAAGAACTTAACAGCTGGCTATACGTAATATTCCCATCATAATATACTTGGGTTAAGTTATCAAAATCAGCAAAGAAATTGAGGAATGTATCGTTATCTGTTAACATCACAGAAACATTATAGTTTATCAAATCTAAGTCACTGGAAAACTTTACCGCTGTATTTGCTTGAGATTTGCTTTCTAAAACAATTCCTAATGTAGGATCGAAAGATGTTTGAGTATTTTTATATTTTGAAGAAACATTATACGTCATCTCTTTCTCATAGCCGATTACTGGCCCTAGCAATATTCCCATGAATATCATAAATAATCCAAGAAGTGTCAGATGTCGTTTTAATCGTCTCCAGAACTCTTTCGTAAATAGGACAAATTTCCTTTGTTCCTTTGTGTTCTTTTTCGTTTTTCTTTTGAAAGCAGGAAAAACTATCACTACTAACCAAACAACAAATACGAGAACATGTAGTGTGAATTGAGCTATATACAAATCAATATAATCACCATAAATTGCTTGACGTTGCTCTTGGGACATATTTATGAAGTAAATATTTTGACCTTCCGATTGTGAGTAGATAGACCAATCGGGTATCAAACCTACAAAAGTCAGCGGAAAGAATAGCCAAGAAGCATTTTCGAACCTTAGATAAATAGATAGGTCATAAAGGTTAGGATCTACGGGCCAGAAGAGTAACAGAGGTCCCCAACTCAAATCTAGAAATATATGAATTATCCACATTAAAGCGGAAAGCTTCACAAATCTAACCATCTTCTTTGTGGGAGATTCTATAGGACTTGCGTCCTTATGTACCTTTTCGATTACTAACATGCCTAAAATGATAAAGGTTGGAATAATTAGACTATGAGTATACGAACGATGCTCTCCAAAAAATAGATCTATATCCGGAAACATAGCAAATAGACTGATGATAACAAATTCCCATCTGTGTTCTTTGTAGTAAACTTTGTTCTTTTTAGACAATAATAACCATACTATTAAACTTTGTAAAGATAAATGAGTTGGAGTGTAAGTCATTTAGTTCACCAATGTGTAAAAGATTTAGTTTTTCCTTTACTTGATATTATTTAGTTGTTTATATACTAATTAATTCTTATATCTATTGAAAGAACATTTAAGACTATAAGTAAGTAAGACTTATTACTCTGTTAAAAAATTAGAAGTTGTAGTGTTAAGGTAGTGGATTATGGTTATCGATATGCAATCAAGTCCAAGCGAGAGGTTCAGAGAGTTCCTCCAAGCTTATCAGGACGAAAATGGTAAACACACATACGTAGAACAAGTACAAAAAATGTCACTTGAAGGACTCACTTCTCTGTATGTCAATTATGATGATTTATTACGGTTTGATCCTGAAATTGCTAGAGTCTTAAAAGAAGACCCTGAAGAAACTTTAAAAGCTGCGGATGAAGCCTTAGGGGAAGTTCTTAAGATTGAGGATCCGATGTATGCAGCTAGTGGAGAAGTTTTCCATGTACGTATCTCTAACATTCCTGATCAAGTTGATCTCCGAAGATTAAGATCTATTCACTTAGGTGAGCTTATCGCAGTTGAGGGAATAATTATACGTCAAAGTATTGTTAAACCTCTACTCATTCAAGGAGTTTTTCAATGTGCCAGATGCGGTGAAGTACATTACATTCATCAAGAAGGCGGTTACTATTCAGAACCTAACAAATGTATGAATCCAAATTGTGGAAAGAATGGACCATTCAATCTTCTAACTGAAGAATCAACTTATACTGATCTTCAAACAGTTACCGTCCAAGAAAGACCTGAAACCCTACCACCTGGACAAATACCTCGTTCTGTTCCTGCAAGACTTGTTGGAGATTTGGTTGACACAGTGAGAGCTGGAGATAGAGCTATGGTGTCGGGAATTCTTAGAATGAAAGTTAAGGGGAAACAGAGAGGGAAGATAGCCACTTTTGATCCATGGTTAGATGTAAATTACGTTTCTTCGGGTGATAAAGAATTCGAGGAATTAGATATCGATCCTGAAACAGAACAAAAGATACTTGACCTATCCACTGATATTAATATACATAGAAAAATTATCAGATCATTAGCGCCATCTATTTATGGAATGGAGATAATAAAAGAAGCATTAGCAACAGTACTCTTTGGAGGAATCACTAGAGTAACACAAGATGGGATGAAGCAAAGAGGAGAATCGAATCTGTTGATGATAGGAGACCCGGGAGTCGCGAAATGTTGTCATGGTGACACTCAAATTCTAAAAGTAAACGGTGAAACTAAAACAATAGAAGAAATAGTCAATCAACAGCTTGAAATTAATTCAACACAGATTGAAGATGGGTACTACGCCAAAGGTTCTCTACCTATTTTTACAATAGATGGACATGGCAAACTAAAAAAATCAGTTTCAACTATATTTTGGAAAAGAGAAGCACCAAGAACCATGTACAAAATCACAACCAATTTAGGTAATAAAATTATCGTAACACCAACGCACCCATTTTTTATTACAAAATACTGCAAAATCGAAAGCTTAGAGGCAAAATCTTTGAACATTGGGGATTTTATTGCATCACCTCGTGTTTTGAACACTGAATCAAACTCAGATATAGATATTACAATTGAAAGAGGTAAAACAACAGCTCAACGGGTAATTAGTCCCAAGGTAATGACACCTGAACTTGCTCGATTGTTAGGCTATTTATGTGGTGACGGTTGTGTTTACAAGAATGGAAAATCTTACATTACATCTTTTACAAATGCTGATACAGTATTGATAGATGATTATGAAAAATGTCTAGAAAAATCATTTGAGAATATCAACTATACTCAAACAAATAAAGTTAATAGTCCCCTTACAAGTGAAATTCGAGTCAACTCAATTGAAATGGGTAGATTTTTCCAACAATTAGCTCCATCACTTCTTGAAGGTTCATACAACAAACGTGTACCTCAAGCAATAATGAAAGCACCGATTGAATCTACTAAGGAGTTTTTAATGGGGTATTTTGATGCAGATGGTACTGTTGGGAAAAAACGAGCTACAATTTCTGCAACATCGTCTAGCAAAAACCTTCTTTACGATATACAAACACTTCTGAGAAGGCATAATATTGTTTCACAGTTAGGATCTACCACTGCTAAAAGTCAAACCTCTAAAAAGAAAAGATATCATAGATTAAAGATTACATCAATTACCAATTTTGAAAGATTCAGCAATAAAATTGGACTGAGATCTGTTAAAAAAGAGAGATTAAACAGAAATCTTAATTCCAACACAAATATAGATGTGATACCTGGATTAAGTGAATTTTTACTAGATTTGAGAAAAGAATACGATTTAACTCAATTTGAAATGGGAATTTCTAGATCTACATATCAACATTATGAAAGAGGAGATAGAAATCCATCTATTGATAAACTTAAGAAGATAATTCTGACTCTTAAAGAAATCAAACCTAGTATAAAATTGAATCAATTGCAAAAATTAATCGATTCAGATATATTTTGGGCTAGGATTATATCAATTGAAGAAATTAAACCAAAAAGCAAATGGGTTTATGATTTGCAAGTGCCTGAAACTCATAATTTCGTTGCAAACAATATAGTAGTTCACAATAGTCAACTTCTCCAATATGTGAATAGATTAGCTCCTAGAGGTCTATTAACTTCAGGTAAAGCTTCAAGTGCAGCTGGTTTATGTGTTTCCGGAGACAGTAAAATATCCTTACATGATAAAATTGAACGAATCTCAGAGATTGTGGAACGTGAGTTTGAGACTGGAAATATCATTCACTACAATGAAAAAATGGATTATGTAAAAAACAAAAATCCAGATAAACAAGCTATCCATTCAAGAGATCTCAAGTTGGAGAAGCAATCGATATCCAAATTCTGGAAAATCAAGAGTCCCAAACAATTAATCAAGATCATATCAAGAACTGGAAAGGAAATCAAAGTAACACCTCAAACAAGCATGTTAACTCTAGATGCAAAGAATGGTCTTGTTTGGAAAGCTGCTAGTTTACTCTCTAAAGGAGACAGATTAGCAACATCTAAACGTTATCCAATCTATTCTAGAAAAACTGTTCCTTCAACATATGAATTGATACGAAAGTTTCATGGTACAATCACTTTGGTTAACGTTTCTGAAACTGTCAAATCGATTTTTTCTGAAATCAAAAAACTATATAAAGAGAACACTTATGTAAAACTCTCTGCATTATTTGGAGTTTCAAAATCAACTATTATCTCTTGGCAGGACAACAATATTAGAGGAAACATATCACTGTCAAATTTCGAAAAACTATGCGAACTAATTAGAAAAGATGTAGAGAAACTTCTCCCAAATTGTATTGAAGTAGAGATAAAGAAAGGACAAACAATATCACTTCCAAAAGAACTTGATGAAGAATGGTTCTACATCCTCGGTTTACTCGTAGGAGATGGGAGGATATCTAAAGATAAACGTAAAGAAGGTTATGGTGCAGTAACTATAGGTCTTTCAAATCGAAATATTGAGATGCTAGAGATCTTTGAGAATTTCTTTGAAAATCTAGGTTTAAAAATAAATAAAACACCTGGGAATCAATCGAGACCTACAGAATATAGAGTATGGTCAAAATTACTTTATCATATGTTTTCCTACTTTGGTCTTTGTTCAGCTCCAAAATCATCAAAAATAGTTCCAAATCAAGATATTCTCTACTATAAAAAGAAATATCTGTATAGATTTATGCAAGGTTTGTTTGATGCAGATGGGTGGATTGTAACCAGACAAACTAGTTCTTCACATATTGGATATTCTACAACTAGCAAAGAACTTGCTTATTTTGTACAACAATCTCTAGCAGTACTTAACATAGTTACCTACCTTAGAATAAGACAACCCAAAACTGTATTAAAGAAAAATGGAACAAGAATTATAGGAAAGTCTGAAAAATATGAGATAACATTTAGTAACAGTAAAGATTTTATCATTTTCAAAGACAAGATAGGTTTTAAACATCCACAAAAGAAAGAGAAACTCGATAGAATATGTGAAATCAGTAGAAAACAGCATTATAACTTAGATAATGTTCCTGTAGTTGGTCAAATTATAAAAGAATTGAAAGAATTTTACAATTTTTCGAATAAGGATCTTGCCGGATATCAAGGAGCATTTTCAGAATCTAGTATAACCAAGTCTATATCAAGTGAGAGAATAGCAGAAATACTGCGTATTCTTAAACCAGATTGGTTAAGGCACAGAGTAGAAGTACCTTATCAAATTCGTAACGAATTCTATAAGACAATACTCAAATCAATTACTAAGAAACAAATAATGGAGAAAGCAGATTTAACGGATTATAACATTTATGATTATTTCTTAAGAGATAGAAAAGTAACCATGCCAATAAGAATTTTTTCAATATTTTTGCATGAAACTAATGGGAATTTAAAACAAGAAACCAAAGACTATTTCGATAGATTGTTAGCAAAAACAAAAGCAAAACATGAAGAATTAATTAAGAAATACCAGCTGTTACAAGCTTTAACTGATTCAGACATTTTGTGGGATGAAATTAAAGAAGTGATGTTAGTAGATAGTATGGATGAATATGTATATGATTTAACTATTCCAGAAACACACAATTTCATTGTAAATGGATATATAACGCACAATACCGCCGCTGTCGTACGTGATCCAGATACTGGTGAGTTTGGATTGGAAGCAGGGGCGCTGGTACTGGCAGATCGGGGGGTCTGCTTAACTGGAGATACCGAGATTTTGATGTCGTCAGGGAAATTACTAACAATCAAAGAGATAGTTGAAAAAGATCTATCTGAAAAAGTTATTTCCTTTAACCCTAATTCATTCCAAGTCACCAATAAAGATATTGTTGCAAAGTCTAAGAGAGAGAGTAACGATATCTACAAAATTGAATTTTCCACGGGAGATATCTTAAAAGCATCTAAAGAACACCCACTACCTGTATGGGACAATGGTTTATCATGGAAGAAAGTTGAAGATCTGAAGATTAATGATGTAATAATTGACTTTAGAAATTATCCTTTTGTAGGTGAAAGCAACAAAACAAATGAGATCACCGAAGACTTTGCAGAACTATTAGGATTAATCATTGCTGATGGAAACTTATCTAAAGAAAAATATCGAATAACATTTTACTCAAAATCAGAAGAACTTCTCCAAAGATTCAAGTCTTTGACTAAAAGTGTTTTTGGAAGAGATGTAAAGGAGTATCTTGATAAGCGAAATAATGTCAATCGGTTATACTTCAACGATAAAGATATCCATCAAAAACTTGTAAAGTTCGGTATTCCGAATATAAAAAAGTCAAAAAGTATTTGTGTAATTCCAGAAATTCTTAATTCATCTAAACAAGTGATAAATGCATTTTTATCAGGAATAATAAATGGAGATGGAGCTGTATCAAATAGGAAGTATGGTGGTATAATAGATATTGTCTGTGGAAACAAAGAAACGGCTTTGTTTTACTCAAAACTATTTAGAAAGATAGGAATAGTTGCTAGAGTTTCAAAAAGTGCTCATATAGGTGGAGGAATTATTCCAATAGGTCAATATGTTGTTTACAAAGTTTCAGTAACCGGAGTATCAAATATCCTAAAATTCGAAAAATCCAGATTAATTTCATACAAAAAAGAAAACTTTGATAGGATTACTGAGAGACAAGATAAATCTGATAAGATTCACAAAATCAGTAAATTGATTTACACTCTGTCTGATAAAATACCCCATGGTAAGAAGAACATCTTATACAACAACAGTTTAAGAAAAAGTCAGCTTAAAACGATAGGATTGAATAAAAAAATCTTAACTGATGTTCTAGAAGAATTGAAAAATGAGGAGAGTGTGATAGAAAGCTCTGAGTACAGACTATTACAGAAGGTCACCTCTGAAGATGTTCACTTTATTAAGATTACAAAGAAAAAGAAGATTGAGAAACAAACAGTTTACAACATTCAAGTAGCAGAAAATGAGACATACTTTGCTAATTTCATACCAGTTCATAATTGTTGCATTGATGAATTTGATAAGATGAATCCTGTTGATAGATCATCCATCCATGAAGCGATGGAACAGCAATCTTATCATCCAAGTTTTGAAATTGCACTATTAAACGGACAGAAACAACAAATCGGTCCCTTTGTTGATAATCTTTTCAAGACTCATGAAAAACAAAAAATCCTAGGCAAAGATTGTGAGATACTCTCAACTGAGAAATTGGGTTATAACGTACTAACAACTGACTTCAGAAAAATCTTTGAAACAAATGTCAATCGAGTCAGTCGTCATTTAGCACCAGACCATTTTATAAAAATCACATATTCACATGATAAAGAAATTATTGTAACACCAGAACATCCTGTATATTTGGTTAAGAACGGGGAAGTAATTACCTTGGATGCTGAAAATGTAAAAGAAGGAGATATTGTCCCAAGTTCTTTGAATGGAAAATTAGATTTGGATAAAATAATAATTCAAAACGTCGAAATTATCAAGAATGAAGGTGAGTTTGCCACTAAGTGGGTCTATGATGTTACTATTGAACCCACTGAGAACTTCATTTCTCATGGTCTAGTACTTCATAATACTATCAGCATCGCCAAGGCTGGAATTGTAGCTACTCTCAATGCTCGTGCTGCCGTTATCGCTGCTGCTAATCCTCGTTTTGGTCGTTATGAGGATTCTCGTCCCCCCGGTGAAAATATCAACCTTCCCTCTACCATTCTATCAAGATTTGATCTCATCTACATTATTAGAGATGAACCTAATGTTGAGACTGACACAAAAATGGCTAAACACATTCTCGAATTAAGAAGAGGACATATTATTGAAGAAACTGAACCTACCATTCCAACCGATTTATTGCGAAAATATATTAGTTACGCTAAACAGCACATTGAACCTTCGCTTACAGATGAAGCTATGGAAAGAATAGAGAAATTCTATCTTGATCTAAGAAAGGAGACTGATGACAATTCTGCAATAGCGATAACCCCAAGGTATCTCGAAGCAATCATCCGTTTATCTGAAGCTCAAGCAAGGATGGCTTTGAAGGAAGATGTTACAATTGATCATGTTGAGGCAGCAATAAATCTTCTTAGAACATCTTTAGAACAAGCTGGTAAAGATCCAATTACAGGTAAAGTTGATATAGATTTTCTTATCTCTGGAACAACAAAAGCATCACGCTCGAAAATGCAGATAATTATTGATATTATCAAAGATGAATCTAAAGCAGGAAGTTCTGATATCGTAGCTGTTAAAAGAGTCAAAGAAATAGCAAAAGAACAAAACGTAGATGAAGATTTTGTAGACAATGTAATTGCTAAACTTCGACAAAATGGGGAAATTTACATTCCTAGAGATGGGTATGTCAAACTAGCTTAGTCTAAAGTGATAGCAAAATGAATATCTCCGACCTTCCAATTCCAGACATTATAAAGGAAAAATTGAAGGAAGAAGGTATAACAAAATTATATCCACCACAAGCTCAAGCAATAGAGAAAGGCTTGCTTAAAGGTAATAATCTGGTTGTAGCTATTCCTACCGCTTCTGGAAAAACATTATTAGCAATCTTAGCTAGTATAAAAAATATTACAGATACAGGATTGAAAACTCTGTATCTCTCACCTTTAAGAGCGTTAGCTTATGAGAAATATATAGAATTCAAAAGCTATTTTGATCCATTAAATAAGAGAACTATTTTACTTACTGGTGACTATGATGCTGAAGATAACAGTGCTAAATACGCTGATGTAATAATAGCAACAAATGAGAAAATTGATTCGGCTATAAGACATCAAGCTAAATGGATAAATAAAATTGGATTGATAGTATCTGACGAGGTACACCTTATCAACGACTCTTCTAGAGGGCCAACTCTTGAAGTAGTACTTGCATTACTAAGAAAAGTAGCAGACGCACAGCTGTTAGCTTTAAGTGCAACTATCCACAATGCTGACCAGATAGCTAGATGGTTGGAAGCAGAACTGGTTTCTAGTGATTGGAGGCCAGTAGAACTAAAGGAAGGAGTACTTTTCGACAAAACGATTGTGTATGGTGACGGTTCTGAACTTACCATCCCCCAGAAATATAAAGATAGTTTCGATAATCTCA
>CAZPXJ010000057.1:16884-17105 GCA_964590855.1 uncultured archaeon | reverse complement strand
CATTGGTGAGAATATTGGCCATTCATAATTACCTATTTCTGGTGTTTTTGAAGTATTCGCTGGATCATACATCGTCATCTGAGCTTCTGCCCAAAGACCATCATACCCAATCATATCAACACCTATTAATGGATTACCTACTGAATCTAATCCGTTATTCTTGAATTCAACTATATCATCTACAAAGTCAGGACTTGCTGTAGCTGGTAAATCGAAGTAGA
>CAZPXJ010000057.1:1071-16874 GCA_964590855.1 uncultured archaeon | reverse complement strand
TGTTGATTGAATACATCCAGGAGTCTGGTGTTGGCATTGAAGGAGTAACGTTATCATCTTTTGTTGGATCTAGTTCAAGGACTATACTTGCCCACACATCATCCATAGAGGCGAAATTAAGGTCCATTGAAGCGTTTAGCAAATCTCCAGATATAGTATCATAACACCAAGTAACATTCATGGACATTTCAGGTTCATCTTCGTATATCTTAAAGTCCATCCAGAATAGATCATTAGCTACATCATAGTTGGTGATAACTTCTTCTGTGTTATTGTCTTCTTCTCTATATTTGTAGTATGTATCCATTGATGCCCAATTAGTATCAATAGCGTTGAAAGTTTGCATTGGAATTACAGGATCATTGAAGTGACCATAGTCATGAGATCCCCAATCGAATTCCCAATCTCTATCCATTAATTCTTCAAGGTCAGTTAACATTGTCATACCCATCATTGGTGTTGGTATAACTGAGCCTGGATCAAGAGTGAATTCGAAGTATGGCAAGTTCATGTAATAGAATGGACCTGCGTGCCATAACCAATCTAATGGATTTGCACTAGAAACTAATGTTGCATATAAGTAACCGTTATCATAACCTTCTCGATATTGGTTCTCATAGATGAAGTTAGCTCCTTGCTCATAAGGATCTGTGGTTGAAGGTGAGAATGGCAAACTTGCTGGAGTACTATCAGCAGGTTGACTTGCTAATTTATCAGCTGCACCTACTGCAAAACCATCATAGTATGATTCCCATGAATAGCTTTCCATTCCATTCTTATATTGTTCTCCTACAGAGTAACCATATTGACCATCTTCATAACCAGCTTGGTAACCTTGGTAAGCACCGTCATTGTATCCATGTGCCCAAGAATCTCTTGGATCCCAAATTGGATCCTGGAAATCGAATGGAAAACTGTAGTAACCGTCATATTGACCATCCCAGTAATAGTTACTAAATCCTTCTTGGTAACCTCTCCAGTATGTATCATGAGCTGCATCATACAGTCTGTTCCAGAGATCTTGATTGAAATCTACTTTAGCTCCTTCATATCTATAACCTCTACTATAGAACATTTCAAACCATCGTTGATATTCCAAATATTCTGCATAGTCATAAACACCTGTTGGACTTGGAATTCCACCTGTATATCGTTTATCAGGAATTCTTGTAGAGTTGAAATCAAGTCTTCCTTCTAGAAAACCTGCTTCCCAAGCATCATGAAAACCATAATAAAATCCATTTAAGGCTAAACCCCAGTTATCCCAAGCTGGATTAGCAGAACTTGTGTGGTAGCCATCATAACCGATTCTATAACCTATGTAGTAACCCAAGTCACTAGCAAACCAAGTTATACTATCATCATTATAATTATGTCCATTTGGTTCCCAAGCACTGAATCCCCAGCCCTGGTCAGCTTCATACCATCCATTGCTGAAACCAGCATTGAAAGATCCGTTGAAATTGGACCAGAAGCTTTCACCGATTGGGTCTCTGAAATCTGCATAGGGCCAATAGTCATGATAATATGAGTAGTCGGTGTTTCTAAAGTCATCCGGGAAAGAAAAATTAGCTGCATCTGCATAAACACCTAATTCTTGATCTAATTTCAAGAATGAGAATATGTTTAGTGCATTAACTGAAGTACCATTTACATAGGTTTCACCGATGTCATCCCACTCATAAAGTGTTATGGCATCTGCTTTACCGATATATGTGATAAGTTCAGTGCCTTCTAATGATCCTATTAATCCCTTGTCGAATCCGGGAGCTCCTACTTGAGATAGAAGCATGTCTAAGATTTCCCAAATTCCATCACCGTATTGAAACTTTGACACATTGTAGACGAATTTATCTCCGTCTGCAAGTGCATTTAATTCAGGGTTTGATGGATTTGGACTTTCTTGACTCGCATCTATAAGAGGAGTTGCCGAATTAATAAAAGGCAGTAATAATACCAATAAGCCTATTCCTAAAAATATCTGTCTTTTCATAATTTGAACCCCTTTTTGGTTCTAATATATAATGTTGAAAATATATATAAAAGGTTAATGTTAGATTTTTTTCAATTTTTTACATGTAAAATTATGAGAAAATGTAAATACAGTGTTGAAAAGCATGTTCTTAATTAGCAAAAACAATGCAAAGTAGGGAAAAATCTAGTCCAATTCTGTTGGTTGTTCAAACTGGCTTCCGAAAAATTCGAAAATCTGGTAACTTCCACATTTTTCGCAATAGAAGGTTAAACTGAAAGCTTGATCTCTATTTTCTCCAACAAAAGTTTGTTCTAAAGTATCTTCGCAGAACTTGCAGTAAATCTTCAGTTTTGGTTTGTCTTCAGTCATTGATAATCATCTTACTTTTTCTTATATCTTTTTAAGTTGTTTGGATTTATTACATTTGTTATAGTTTTGTTCTCAATCGTTCAACCACCTCTCCAATCTGCTCAACACTCACAGAGCCAAAGCTTGCTCTGATGTAATTAGATTGGGTAGGACCGAATTCATTTCCTGGAACAAGTACTACTCTAGCAAGATCAAATGCCTTACTTGAATACTCTTCTCCATTAGGGTATTTGGTTCCTGATATATCTGGATAGCAATAAAATGAACCTGAAGGTTTCACACAAGAGATTCCTTCAATAGAGTTTAATCCTCTAACTATTGCATCTCTTCGTTTTTGGAATTCTTCACGTATGAATTTTTGGAATTCAAAAGATTCTTTCATTTTCATATACTTAGCAATAGCAATTTGAGTGGGGGTTGTTGCATTTGCAACTACAAATCCATGATACCCAACTACAGGTTTCATCAGTTCAGAAGCAGCTACACCATAACCCATCCGCCATCCTGGAACAGCATAAGTCTTAGAAAATGAGTTAACGGTAATAGTTCGCTCATAAGCCCCATCTATTGAACCGACATGAACATGTTTATGGTCGTCAAAAGTATAATACTCATACACTTCATCACTTAGAATGAGTAGGTCATGATCTACTGCGAGGTCAACAATAGCTTTCAATTCACTCTTTGTCATAACTGCTCCAGTTGGATTACTTGGAAAATTGAGGATGATAATTCGTGATTTCTCTGTAATCAATCCTTTGAGTTTCTCAATATCAATCTTGAAATTTGATGTTGAAGGTATCCAAACATTTTTCCCTCCAGAGAGAACTACTTGACGAGGGTAAGTAAGGAAACAAGGGTCTTGAAGCAAAACTTCGTCTCCTGATTTGAGATAAGTTTGAAGGGCAGTGTACAGTAATTGAGCCCCTCCACTTGTTACAATTACTCCATCGGTATCACTATACTCCACGCCATACTCAGTTTTGTATTTCTCCGCTATAGCTGATCTTAATGCGGGATTACCAGGAGTCTGATCATAACTGTTAAAATCATTATCAACTGCTTCTTTGAGTGCGTCTTTAAGTTCTTGAGGTGCATGTATATCTGGTGCGCCTATTCCTAAGGATAAAACGTCAGGAATACCTTGAGCTTTAGAAAATAGTTCTCGTATTCCGCTAGGTTTAATCTTTGATAATTTCTCTGAGTGAAAATTCATCTATAGTCATAGTAGTTTAAAATCATTCGAAATTAAGTCTTTTTGTAAAAACATGAGAAAAATCTCTCAAGATTAGATTACCTGAAGGATTTTATCAGATGGAGATTCGAGTGAATCTAAAATTTTAGCCGTTTTCTGCCTGTAACTGTCTTTTTCTTCAACTTCAGATAGAAGTTTATGAGCTCTCTCTTTAGCTTTATCTAGTGTATATTCGTTATAAAGAGGAATACCAATAGATGAGATATACTCAAGGACGTCTAAAGGAGTATTATAGTAAGAAATAGAAGGTGTTCCGATAGCAGCTGCTTCTCGTGCCATAGTTGCCCCACCTGTTATGCAAAGGTCAGAGTAATAATAGAGAGACAGAGTATCAACAGCTGTTGGAGGGATAATAATTTTGTTTTTAAATTTCTTCTTCAAATATTTCTTTTGAGTTTCATATCTTGGAAAGACTACTGCTCTTCCTTCATACTTAGTGAACAAATCGCTTAAAATAACATCTAGAAATGTTTGATCAACCATATCCCTATCTAGCATATATGCTGCACTACTTTCTTCAGGTCTTCCCACAATGAAGCTTTCACCTTCATATAATCCTAATCTATCTAGTACTTTTTTATCTGGTTGGAAATCTCTGAGCCAGTCTACTTCATCAATTCCATCGTAAGGTTGTAATTGTTCTGGAATAGCGCCTAATTTTAGCCATCTTTCTCTGTCAATGCATGAGCTATAAACAAGGTATTTAGACAAAGGAGTGGTTAATTTTCCAACAGCTGTAGCATGAGGAGAGTCGTTAATGGTTATAGCTGGTATTCCTAATCCAAATGCTACACGAATAGATTCAGGGGAGGCAAATGAAATATGATAATCAGGTTTATTTTCAAGCTGATTGACATATTTAGCTAACAACCCTATTCTCTCGTTTCCTGCCATTAGTTTTCCAAATAATGACCCACCTCCATGCTCACCTAAAATTTCTACTTCTAAATCCAGAAGAGAGAATAAGCTCGCAACGTAATCGTAATTACGACAAGTGAAAATTGATTCGTGACCGAGTGTCTCTAACTTTTTAGCAATAGCATTAAACAACAAGGGTTCTTTAGCTGTTACTGCGTCAAACCAGAATATCATCATTGAAGAACTATTATAGCTACAAAAAAGTCTTGTGCTTTGTTTCAAAATAAAAAAGGGAGAAAAAGTTTAATCACACTTGCTATATCCACAGCTTTTGCATGTGAAACATCCTTCTGAGAGTTCTAACATTCCTCCGCAGTCAGGACAAGCAATTGTACCATTAAATCTAACAATTTCTTCTCCATCAATATAATTCTCTAGAACATGTGCAATACCATCTGCACAAGATAGTACAGTTTTACCTTGGTAGAAATTGGGATTAGGACATCTGATACCAGCAAGATGTTCAGCAATGGATTCGAGTTTAACTCCCGACCTTAAGGAGAGGGAAATCAGTCTTCCAACAGCTTCGCTTTGGCTTGTTATACATCCACCACTCTTACCTACTTGAACAAAGACTTCACAAACTCCAGTCTCATCTCTGTTTACAGTAACGTATAAGTTTCCACATCCTGAACGGATTTTATGGGTTCGACCTAGTGTCACTTCAGGTCTTTCTCTAGGTTCAACTTTTTCAAGGGTTCTAGCAGCTGGTGGGTGTTCTGATTTTTCTTGTTTCTTAGTAGAAAGAACTTGATACTTCCTTGATCCATCTCTATAAACTGTTACGCCCTTACACCCTTTTTGAAAAGCCAACTGATAAGCTTTGGAAATGTCTTCCCTTGTAGCGGAATTAGGGAAATTGATAGTCTTACTCGTTGCATTGTCTATATACTTCTGGAATTCAGCTTGCATTTCAATATGCCATTCTGGGGAGATGTCATGGGAGGTTACAAAAACCTTCTTCAAATCATCAGGTATCTCATCAATGTCTTGAATGGAATTAGAATTGGAAACTATTTCAATCAGTTCGTCTGAGTAAAGTTCTCTTTCTTTCAGCTGTTTCTCGAAAATAGTATTAACATCGAATAATTTCTTTCCATCTAGTACATTTCGTGTAAAAGCAATTGCATAATAGGGTTCGATACCACTAGAACATCCTGCTATCAAAGAGATGGTTCCTGTTGGGGCAATTGTTGTCACCGTGGCATTTCTCATTGCTTCAAAGTTTTGTTTGAAGATGCTCTTGTTGAAATTGGGAAAACTACCAAGTTCTTTAGCAAGTTTGATCGATTCATCACGAGCAGTCTTTTGGATGAAACCCATGATTTCTCCAGCAATTTTCAAACCTTCCTTACTATCATATTTGATGTTCAGTTTGACAAGTAAATCAGCAAACCCCATAATACCCAAACCAATCTTACGATTAGCTTTGGTCATCTCTTCAATTTCAGGTAAAATGTAGCTATTTTTATCTATAACATTGTCAAGAAAATGAACACCAGAACGAATTGTAGATTCTAGTAATTCCCAATCAATTTCACCATCAACAACGTGTTGAGAAAGATTGATGGAGCCGAGATTACAGCTCTCATAGCCTAAAAGAGGCTGTTCTCCACAAGGATTAGTACTTTCTATTTCCCCAATATCAGGAGTTGGATTATCAGCATTTATTCTATCGATGAACACCATTCCTGGTTCACCATTTTTCCACGCCATTTCTACAATTTTGTTGAAAACTTCTTTAGCATTTAATTTTGCAACTGCTTTGTGACTTCTTGGATTTATAAGATCATATTCGCCATTTTTTTCTACAGCTTTCATGAATTGTTCAGTTGCTGCAACAGAGATATTGAAATTAGTAAATTTGGACGGATCTTCTTTACATGTAATAAATTCCATTATATCAGGATGATCAACACGAAGAATACCCATATTAGCACCCCTGCGCCTTCCGCCTTGGCGTATGGTGTTTGTTGCAGCATTGAAAACTTCCAAGAAAGAAAGAGGACCACTAGCAACACCCCCAGTAGTCTTCACCACATCATTTTTTGGACGTAGATTAGTGAAACTGAAACCTGTATTATGAACCGTCACAAACTGAGTATTCCCTCCAAGGTAGTTTTGATACCCAGGAACTGTGAAATCATAAAATATTTTTTTCTCTGTTTTTCGTTTAACTGATTTAACCTTAATGAGTCTGTTACTAACTAGTTTAGTTCTTCTTGGTGTTTTTCTAGTAAGCAACTGTTGTGTAAAACCTGTACCAAACTCTATACTCCACCAAGAACCTTTGATATCCCTTTCTCTCTTATCTTCTCGATATCTTACTGTACAATTAATTCCGATTAGTGATAAATGACGTACAATGAGGTTTTTCATATCTTCTGTGCCGGTAGCAATTCCAGTTTTATCTTTTCCAATCCATCCATCTGAATCTATCAATCCTGATATCAATGCTTTTGGATTAGGACATAAAAATGAGGGATCTGGAGTTTGTTTTTTTTCTATGCTGTTACCGTTTAATTCTACTATTCTTTTTATTAAATCTGCCATTGCTGAGTTGATATATTTATCATCATCTCTCAAGTTATACTTAGAATGTATTGAAAGAGTAGTACAATTTGTTCTTGAATCTTTATACATACTTCCTTTCGAACCTGTTTTTCTTTCCAATATCCCACCGATTCTATCTAAGAATCTGTTTTCAGAACTATGAAATCTAATTCGAACTCCATTTTTTGTACTATCAATACTTCCATCCCCTAAGAAAAAACCATAAAGCCACCAAAACTCTGGTTCTTCATTTAAGAAGATATTATCAAAGAATGAAGGTTTAACTAACCAATCTCCTTCTTTCAAATGATCTGCTCTTTTTGTTGAATAAGTTCCACCGCTTTGTCCTTCTGGTAGAGGTTCATATGTATAAAAAGGATGCCAATCAGTAACTTCAATATAACCTTCAGAACCGAACTCTATTCTAAAAAATTCCTCTCTCTCAAACTTCCACAGTTGAGATACTTTGGATCGCGTAAAACTTTCAGTTACTTCATCAAAAGAAAAAACAGAAAAATTGTCACAAGCATGTCCTTTTTCATCAGCTGGTATTGATTTTAATTGAGGAATTTTCTCAATTGGGATAAAACCATATTCAGATGTTGGTATTATTGTACCTTCAGCACAACATCCACCTCCACCTTGGTGAATTAAAGCTGCATTCTTTACTGCATCAAATATTGATGTCATATCATCTTCTATCGGAAGTACAAAACATGCACTGAGTTGCCCTAGTGCTGTTCCTGCATTCATTAAGCTTGGTGAATTTGGTAAAAATCTCAAAGATGTCATCAATTCATGAAACTCTTTTTTCTCTTCGTCCGTGTTACCGATAAAATTAGCTACCCTCCAAAACATCTCATCTATTGTTTCAATTGGTTTATTATTTTCATCTTTCTGAAGATATCTTTTTTCTAGTACTGTTTTTGCATTTTCCGAGAGCTTTATTTCCGTCACTTTAACCCCTTAATCTATAATATGTAAATTGATTATTAAACCCCTAAGAGTTTTCTCAAATTTGCTAATGCTAGTTTTTTACAAAACCTAACTACAAATCCTTACAATGTGAAAAATTAGATATTATTTAAGCTTTTACAACACCCATCAGAAAGGGTAAAATAGCCTTCTGAGTAAGTTATATTTCCGACAAAAATAAGGAGAAAAAAGTGTTCCGATTTTAAAGCTATTAAAAACAATCAAGGGTTAAATCTTTGCCTTACATGAATACTTGTAATAGTAAAAAAAATACAGAAAACTTTAATTTGTGGAAGTTCATAGTAATGCCATACAATGAGAATCAGAATGAATCGAAGAGCACTGTCACCAATAATTGCAGTAGTGTTAATGTTTGCTCTAATAACAGCTGCCATAGGTATTTCGTTAGTCTATATGCTACCTAATATCACTAAATTTAAAGATAAAAGTTACAACAACAGTAACAACCTCTATTTTACCTCTCTCGATTCATCCATACAAAATTTGATAGGTGATTCTGCCCCAAGTAGCAGTCAGTTTCTATTTGTGCAAGAAGAAGGTACTCTACAGATTGATACAAGTTGGAATTTTGTTTTCCTACTTAAAGACATAACAGGAGCACAGACAAGTCTGTTATTTCAAGACAACGTTTCGAGAGTAACTCATAGAAGTACAGCTACAGCTGATTATGATATAGGAGAGCATCGTTACATTGTTGGTCCACAGGATCAAGATTATCTATTCTTGAATGGGAGCAATATCTTGTATAATGATATAGCAGTGGTAAACACTTCTAGAGCAGTGTATGAATCAATTTTCCTAGAACTGGCATTGTACTACAGGTATTCTCTGACAACCGAATATGTTACTACAGCTTCAGAAGAGATCTATTATTTAGATATAATTCATGTGACTTTTGTTCTTGAGGAATCTACTCTTATCAGTAATTCTCAGAAGTATATCAATATGCAATTGACATATTTAGGAACTGAAAAACACAATCTTGGAACATTCAGTTATATAAATGATTTACAAGGAGAAGTTACACTTCTAAATCAGTATAACTTCCGTCTGTATGAATATCCTATTTACTTCCCTGTTAATCCAAATTATATAGCTCATTCAGTAGTAGCAAATCTAATCAATGTAGTAGTAGGTATATCACTAAGTTGAGGAAATAAAAGATGCCCAGCGAATATATAATGTATTTATCCATCCTTCTTGTAGGCTCACTTGCAATCGCAGGAATATCAGTAACTATGATGGCAATGGACAATGCGATGGAAGAAAGAGCAATTGAAACGAACTTCGAGAGCATACTTCAGAGTATCTCGGAGATAATTCATGACTTGAAGATTGAAGGAGAGGAGATGATTCTCGAAGGTGCAACGGATATAAATATGGCTTTCCTACTAGGGGAACTTCCTCAAAAAATTCAGCAATCAGAATATCAGATTGAAGTACTATCATCAGAAGTAACCTACTCACTGAAAGCTTACGCTTTAGATGATGAAGATGTTAATAATATAGTATCCTTATTTATCGACCCAAGTGATATAACCATATCTGGAAGTATCCTGAGCACAGATTCAGCTCCAAGCATCACTTACATCTATGATGGGATGTCGATCAGCATAATACTAGACTCTTAAAATAGGTAGACGTATTATTCAGTTTTTTAATCTTTTTTAAATATTTGAGCTAATAAGAAAACAATCTTTAAAAAGTGTAACATATATTAATAATTCATGCAAGAAGATATAGGCGAACCTTTCTCGGACGCAAGTGCTGTTCCTATTCTTGAAGAAACTTATCCCGTCAGTCCCCCTTTCTCTTACGTTCTTATTCAGACTGACCCCACCACTAAACGCACTCAATACATGGTCGTGGAGATTCCCTTAGATAGCAAAGAAACTGCCATCTATAACAAAATATTCTCAATCATGGTTGATGAGCTGGATGTGGATTTTACAGTTCTCAAATCAACTGAAAAAGCAGAAGAATTTCTTAAAAAGAAGATTGTTGATATAATCAAACGTTATAGGATTGCGCTGAATGAATCCCAATTTGAGAAGATTATGTATTATCTAACAAGAGATTTGATAGGATATGGTAAAATTCAGCCTTTTATGTTAGATCCTAACATTGAAGATATTTCCTGTGATGGAACAGGCATTCCTATTTATGTTTGGCATAGAAAATATGAATCTATTGCAACAAATATTTCCTTTGATAATGAAGAAGAATTAGACGGCTTTATAATTAAAATGGCTCAACGAGCTAATCGTCATATTAGTATTGCAAACCCCCTTCTTGATGCATCTTTACCTGATGGTAGCAGAATACAACTAACATATGGAAAAGAAGTAACACAAAGAGGTTCGACTTTTACTGCAAGAAAGTTCAAAGCCGATCCATTTACAATTACTGATCTTATACTTTACAATACAATCGATCTAGATATCGCCGCATATTTTTGGTTTTCTATGGAACACAACGTAAGTACCCTAATAGCAGGAGGTACAGCGGCTGGTAAAACAACTCTGCTTAACACAATAGCAATGATGATAAAACCCGATATGAAAGTAATTACAATTGAAGATACTGCAGAATTGAATCTAGCTCATGAGAATTGGATCCCAAGTGTTGTTCGTTCTGGTTTTGGTGAAACAACTGAATCAGGGTACCGTAGAGGGCAAATTTCCATGTATGAATTGCTGAGAGCAGCTATGAGACAGAGACCTGATTATATTATAGTAGGAGAAATCAGAGGAGAAGAGGCTTATGCTATGTTCCAAGCTATGTCCACTGGTCATAGAGGATTAGGAACTATACACGGTGATTCAGTTGAAGGAGTAATTCACAGACTTGAAAGCAAACCGATGAATATTCCTCGATCTATGATGAAATCTCTGGATCTCATCCATGTTATCCGTAAAGTCAGATTGCAATCAAAATTCGCTAGAAGAACTCAATCAATTACTGAATTGATTGGTTTGGATCCCGTTACTGAAGAAATTCTAACCAATAAGCTGTTCCAATGGAATCCACGTGATGATACATACATCTACTTCGGTAGAAGTTACGTACTAGAAAAAGTAATGGAGAGTACCGGACTGGAAGAACAAGAAATATATGATGAGTTAGAAAGAAGAAAAACCATTCTAAGATGGATGGTTAAGAAAAGGATTCGATATTTCGAAGATGTTGCTTCAGTAATTCAAGAATATAATTCTGATCCAGATAGAACACTCGAAAAAGCAAGGAAAGGTCTTAAAGCTTAGCTTCATTTTTCCTATTTTTATTTCCTTCAAATAAGCGACTTTAAATAGAAGAAGTTCGCTTTTTTCTTAGACATTAAGTGGGATGAAAAATAATGAATCCTGAAGATGATGATAAGAAGAAAAAAAAGAAAAATTGGTCCGATGATGACATTAATCCATTTGACTTTTTTGAAGGATTAGGTGAATTTGATATGAATAAGTTCATGGAAAATTTCGCGCCATATTTCCAAGGATCATCTTTCGGTAAGATGATAGATGAGATGATAAAAAATCTGATGAAAAACATCGAAGAAGGAGGGATGGATTCCGAATCTTTGGCCGATATGATCAACAAGAATTTTGTGTATGGGTTCAATATAGGTTTAGATCCAGAGGGAAAACCAAATTTCAGTCAGTTTGGAAACCTAAAACCTAAAGGATTTGGAGATTTGGAGACTTCTGATGTTAGAGAACCTTTGATTGATGTATTCAAAGAAGATGATCAAGTAAGGGTTATTGCTGAGGTTCCAGGAATCAATAAAGGGGATATTAAGTTAACAGGTTCTGATAGAACTCTTACTATCAAAGCTCATTCTCAATCAAGAAAGTATGAAAAATCGGTAAGCCTTCCAGTAGCAGTAGAAATTAAAACCGCAAAAGCTAAGTACAAAAATGGTGTTCTTGAAGTAGTGATTGAGAGAAAAGAAACAGAATCAAAAGATGATTATGAAATAGATGTCAATTAGCTCGACATCCAATTTCTTTTGCTTTAAGGTATTTCTAAAGTTAGCATTATATTATGTGGTAAAACTGCGTTGATTTCATAACCAGAGTCAAGATCAGCTAAGTAACTACCATCACCCATATTTGCAACAGAGATACTTGGAATCACAGTTACTTCTGCATTATCAATCAGTTGGATTATTCCGCTTTTTTCTTTGTAAATATAAATGAAGTTTTGATTCCCTGCAATTCCTGAATATTCAAGATAATAAGTTGTGTTGATATATATCACAGCATCATAAATAAGATCGAGACTATTAATATGAACAGTGAATTCAGCTTCGAAATGAACCCACACTGGATTAACATTTGTACTACTTCTTACAATTATCAGATTCAAAGAATCATAGGAGATATTTGAAGGCAAATTATGGTTATCTAAATAAGAATCAAGATCGCTTATACCATCATCTAGTATGTCAAGCACATCATTTCGAGTTGCACCTTGAGAATATTGTGCCATAGCAACATCGGATAACTCATCTATTGCGCCAATACTGTTATCAACGTAATTCAAGAGCTGTTCACTATTTGGAGCTGGTTCTATATACGGACTTTGAGTAATTTGATAAACAGTTGCTGAAAGGATTATAAGATAAATAAGTATGGTAATAGCTAAAAGTAAGAACACTTGTCCTTTCTTGTTTTTTGTAATGTTGTGTTTCATTCTTATCATCCTTTTAACCACACTTGTAGATGAATTGTATAAGGTGCATATTCACCATAAACTTCAGTAATGAAGTAATCAAGACTAATAACCGAATCTCCAGGAGTCAGATGTTCGTTAATATGACTCCCAGTAACAATTGAACTTGTTTGAAGATCTTCGTAATTGAGTTTGAATTCCCCATGATCTGGTAAAGCACCATAAATTGCTTGAGAAATGATATTTCTGTAATAGATGATGTCAGCAGGAATACTATTTACTATGGAATAAATGTAATCATCAAGAAATCCATTTGCATCTAATGCTTGTAAAGTTGAATAAACTCCTTCATGGAATTTTGGTTCAGCAGAAGGTTGAGTAGCTAATTGTACTTCATATAATGCAGTTACCATGATTATCATTACTGAAACAGCAATGAATGCCTCTATAATGAACAGCTGACCTTTCTTAGATTTGCTCAGTTTTATCATGTTATCACCAGTACCATAATTGACATTTTAGGAGGATATTTCTAACTAACATTGTTCTTGTTTGTGAAATGTAAGTTGTTTGATCTGCAAATGAAGAATGAGCAAAAATATTGCCATTTTCATCATCTTGAAACATAGGAATACCCATGTATCCAGCCGTATAGGTTGTATCGGTTCTATCACTGACTACCAGAACTGCCAATCCATTAGCAGGGATAGGGATGTTGGTTCCTTGATAGATTTCTTCAGAACCTAATGTTGTTGCTACTAAAGATTGTCTATAATAGGAAACACCTAGCCCAGAGAATGGAAATACGACTACTCCAGTAGCCTCGTCACTAATAGATTCTTTTTCGTAATTAAAATCAATTGCAGAAGTTAAGTGAGCTTTATTCTCATAAACAAATGGTCTGAAGTCAAAGTCCGATAGTTCATATTCTAAGCCGACGCTTTCCTTGACTAGGCGAATGACAGTATAAGCTTGATAGATTTCACCGACTTGTGCAAATGCAACTATTGTATAGTGATTTGTTTCGTCAGCGTTGAGAACTGCATGGAATTTAATATCTCCAGAAATATTTTGAGTTGTAGTATAATTGGTCGCAACATTGTTATTATCATCAACTGAAAATAGCCAAATATCAGCATTTTCTATAGGAGTAAGAAGCTCTTTAACGACACCATCTACCGTAATAGTTCCAAAAGCAGCTGTATAACTCTCGATTTCAATAGTGATAGGAGAATAAATGCTAACCGCGAAATCCCGTACCATACCATAAGACACTTTGATATCCAAGTAATTGAACGCCCAATAATCTGAAATATCAGAGGTCAAGCGATTGATTTTTGTAAATTCAAGTTCAGAATTTGCACCCATCAAACCTAATTTGAAGTCTACCAATCCGTCAGTACTAATTGTCCCCCAGTCTGTAGGATTACCTTTGGTATAGAAGATATTAGAGTAGAGTTTGTCTAATTCTTGTTGTTGAGAATAATTTTCCATTTGAACAAGTGATGGAATAAGAAGGTTTGAAAGGACAATTATAACTTGACTAAAAGCGATAACAAAAATGAGAAGAGCAAGAGCAAAATCCACACCTCTAATCTGAGCTTTTGTATTCCGTAAAAATGCTTTTAGTTTCTTTTTCTGATCAGTTGTCAATTTAATATTCACCTTTGATTAAGCATCATCACCCAAAATACGTTCTTCAAGAAGGGATTTGATCTCAGCAAGAGTTGCTTCTAATTCTATTAATTCCATTCCCTTTTCGAGAAGATTATTCGCTCGTTCTTGAAGTTCTTCCGCTTTTTTGACTCTATCAGAAACTAGTTGTTCAACTTGATCCTTTAATTGAGCAAAGTCTTCCTTAGTACTCATAGTCGCTTCAAGTCGTTCTATTTTTTCCTCAATTGGGCCAAGATCTACAGATACACCACCTAAGGTTCCTACTGAATCTCCATCGCCTGAGATAGAAGAAACTCCTTTGTCGAGAGTACCCATAATTCGTACTAGATTGAAACTTACTTGATTTACCAGTTTGTGTAAATCTTCAACTTGTTCTTTAATATTCTTAACATCATCCTCGAGTTTTCCCATTTACTCACCATTGTTGATCATATATTCAGAGAGATTAATGGATTATCTGGTTGTATTAGTAGCTTGAATGCAAACCATCCAAGGAACATTAGTACAACTGAATGCATTAAACCTGCTTTGATTGACATCTTTGACATTTTTCCAGCAACTAAACCTGAAAAGAATGCTTGTATTGCTAACATGTGCAAGAAGAGAACCTGTAAAATATCAATATCAATATTTAGCAGAAACATTCCAGCTGTTTGGTCTGTTGAGATATTTGCTTGTCCAAACGGAATGAAGAATGTTTGGAACAGAATTACTACAACTAAGATAAATATGACATATGAAGCATATACTATCCAGACATAAGGTTTCATTGCCCCTTCTCTCTCTTTTTTGAGATTTAATAAGGTTTGAACATGTTTTTCTGTTGCTTCGAAGATTTCTTCAAGATTTCCACCAGACCTTTCTGCTTCAAGAATCAATATAGTAGCTCGTTGTGCTAGTGGAGTATGTACTGCTTTCTGGAAATCCTCCATCGCTTGACTAAATGGAATACCCCAAGAGATTTTACTAGACATTTTTCTCAATTCTGGTGTTAATGGTCCATAGTGTCTCTTTGCTGATTCGTGGATAGCTCTGGGTAAACTCATTCCTGTTCTTTGAGCGTTACTAATTTCTCTTAATAAATAAGGTAAGTTTTCATCAATTCTTGATTGTCTTCTTTCCTCTCTATAAACAATCAGAAATGTTGGAATGCCAACAACAACTATTATTGCTAAGATTACAAAATCATTGATATCAAGAATTGAGATGAAATCATTAATAATATTCCCTTCTGCATCTTTCTGGGTGGAAATTACATCAATTATTCCTAAGGCTACTAAAATTACTCCAGCAACCCCTGCTATAATCCAATAGATGAGATCTTGTGTTATTTGAAACCGTCTAACTTCAACTTCTATTTCGTCTTGTATTGCCATTTTTTTACATCTC
>CAZPXJ010000057.1:0-1061 GCA_964590855.1 uncultured archaeon | reverse complement strand
GTTGCTGTGCATCTATAAGTATAATAATGGCTAATTCGCTTATAGGGATGATAATATACACTAAAACTGCCATTAATAGATTAGGATTAGCTGAGTCCCCGCCTAACATTGACATCATAGCCAGAATAACTATGAAGAAGATAGGAGAAACAACACCTAAAACCATGAATAATTCAGCCATTATTCCTAATGTTTCAATAAAGTTTCGCTCAATTTGAACTTGATCTTTCATCAAGGTTTCAGATGAAACTTCTAGAAATCTTTGAAGTTCTCCTCCAGAAGTAAAAGTACCCACAATTCCTTCTAGGAAACTTGAATACTTGGCAGAAGGTGACCTCAAAGAGGCTTCACTTAAAGCATGAACGATATCGTATCCAAAAACTTGAATGTCTCTTGAGATTTTCTTTGCATCCTTTACAATTGCTTCTCCAATTTTCTCTTTTGTTAAGGATAGAAAAATTCTGTCAGGTGTAACACCTGCTGAAGCCATTGCAGTCATATAACTTGATGCCGTTGGTAAAGCTGCTTCTAGTTTTCTTTTTCTATCTCCAACTAGATAACTGGGATATACCCAAGTAAAAACAAACAAACTTACCAAAACCAAAATCGGTAAAACTATTACCAATATCACTGAAAATTCTGGTACAACAATCTTAACAGCAATCAGAACCACAAGAGAAACAATTGCAAGTATTACTGCCCAAAAGAGTCTGACGCTTAGATACATCCTTACACTTTTGTCTACTCCAGCTTTTCTCAGAGTTAATTTTAACCCATCAAATTCTGCTAAATATGGTTCTATTATCCTCCCTATATATGAGTAAGCTATTGATTCGATGATTTTTGAGCTCATAATAATATCCTCAAAGCATATGGATTTTATGTTCTATTATGTTATATTGTATAAGGACTATTTAACATTTCCTCGTAAGGTAATTATCTTTTACGGCTTTTGAAATTTGTTGTTCATGCAAGATAAAAAATGCAACTGAAAAAACCTCATTAACACTGTTTAACAGTTTTAAAGTTACTAAATGTAAGATTTGCGTTTCTGAGCTTGA
>CAZPXJ010000056.1:7860-17275 GCA_964590855.1 uncultured archaeon | reverse complement strand
CTATTTATTATAGATAAAATAATTTATCTTATAGTTGGATAAAAAGGGAAATTTTTACTCCCTGATTCTTTTTACCTCGTAAACAAGTGGGTTCCAAGCATCTGGACAGGCATGAGTTGAGATATCCCCATCTTCTAACCAAGGAAATTCTGCACCATATGCCATTGCGTATACTTTGGGTAGAATAGAATAAAGTGCATGAAGGCAGATTTTACCTTTCATTTCGTTTTTATCAAAACTTATAAATATTTCATCTCCTACCTTGTGTCCAGCTGCACAACTTCCTTCTTGTTTAATCACTTTTAACACAATATCGTATGCCATGTCATCTTTTTTCCTTCAAACTTTAAATATCTATTCCCCCATAATAGGGTATGGTAGAGAAGATTGAGAGCGATATACTTGTCGAAGGAGAAGGAATTACCGCTGTAGCTTTAGCATATTTTCTTTCAAAGCATAAACCAGATGAAAATATAAATTTGGTCCTCAAACAATCGAAAGGACTTAATTTGTCTCATTTTAATCCCGGCATTATCTTACCAATTTTTCAATTATCTGATTCTTTGATGAACGTCGTTTTTCAGAGGAATATCACAATACTAGAAGAGTTGAACACAGTTTCCAAAGATTTTGAGTTTTCTCAGAATCCTTTAATTCTTCTCTATCGAGATAAGAATGCTATAGTAAAAATGAAAGCTCATCGGGAGAAACTAGAAACTTGCAATATAAAACATAAGAATCTTAGTCTAGATGAGATAGAAAGTTACTTCCCATTCATTAAGACAGATAAAGAGATTCATGTGACTGAAGTATATAATTCTTATACCTGTTCAAACCCTTTTGACCTCTACACCTCCTTTCAAAAACTTGCTGAAGAAAATGATGTCTATATCATCCGAGAGAACGATAACATCACCATGAAGGGTAAAAAGAAATTTTCAACCACCTTAACTGACTATATTGGAAGAAACTTGGTTTTTACAACTTCTAACTACAATCAGCATGCAGATCTACGAAAGATTAATCTGGTAAAAATCATCACACCCATTTTAGAGCAATTTCCAAAAATCAGTTTATTTGACTCAGCAGCAGCATCGTTCATGTGGATTGAGGAAGCGGGATATTTCCATATTTTCCGATCCTCTGACAAGAAGAGAGAAAGTCTGGAAAGCATTGAGAATGACTTCGATGAAATTTTCTCATTTTCTGGAAAGTTAGAAATATTAGATGCAAGTTACACAAAATCTGACACAATAAATTCAATTGACAATAGCTTAGGTTATATGAGAGAAAAAGAAGTGTTCTATCTTAATATTCCACCTCATTTAGAGCTTTCATTAAGTCCATTAATATCAGAAATGATAGCTAGATTGTCATCAGATAAGTTTGATATTCTAAAGCAATCAAAAGCATTATACCATCTCTTTGATAAGTAGTAGAACTCATTCATTGAATTTGCTTACATATTCGGTATAATTCATCCCTTCATTTTGACAATATCTTTTTACTGTCCTCACATGGTATTTCAGTAAGGAGGGAACCATATCCTTCAACTTGGAATCCTTTGCTGATTTTTCCAAAATTGGAATCAGGATCTCAGCACTAATACCTTTACTATTGAGACTGAAAACTTCTAGATCTTCCTTTGAAAGATTCTTAAGTTCTTTAGTAAGAGTTTTTATTGATGGTTCGCCTATATTGTTAAAAACCTGAACACCTAGTTTTTGTTCTCCTGAATTGATTTTCTTAATAGTGTCAGAAACAATTGTACTATCTTTAACTAAAGAGAGAAGAATTAGGAGTCTATCCTTCGCTTTCTTGTTTTTAGATCCATTATAATTATTCAATAAGACCTTTTTAGCTCCAGAACCCATGTTGAGTACAGTTTTTTGTAGATTTTTGAACCATTTCTCATCAGCTGATTTTAGAAAAGATGGGATAAGATTCAATATACTTTCATCCATTTTCCCTAATGCTTCTACTGTTGAATTTACTAGATTAGTATTTGGTGCATTCAATTGTGCAAGTAATTTCTTTGCTACAGGAGCACCAATATTTACAGCTGCATCAATAGCTGCAGCTCTAACGAGTTGTTTTGGTCTTCTCATATTGTGAATTATAACATCAATAACTCCAGGATCTTTTAAATCACCAAGAGCTCTAGTAGAGATTTCTGCAATTGTGTCATCAGGATCTTTTGCAGCTCTTGTTAGGATAATCAATGCACGCTTACTCTTGATTCTGCGGAGAGATTCGATGGTTTTCCTCCGAACATTAATATTGGGATCTGTAAGCATGTTATTTAGATGAGGAACAGCCTTGGCTCCAAATTGATGAAATAATGTGCATCCTCTTGCCCTTATTTTAGGATCTATTTCTTTGAGTGATTTTAGGATGAGTTCAAAAATTTGATCATTTTTTATTCTTAATTTTCCAGAAGAAAATGCAAAAGAATAACCTAGTTTTTTCAGATCATCGTTTGGGTAGTAGATATGAAGTTTTAAACCCAAATTGACTGCTAAAGGTGTATCAGCATCTAAAAGACCATCTAAGGCAAGTTCAATGTTATTCTCACCAAAATAGTGAAGTACTTCCACAGCGTTTTTCCTTAACCTCAAATCATCTTCAGCTAATTCTTCGATGAGTACTTTGATGGAAGGGGTACCCAAGGTAAGCAATGATTCAGTAATTGCTTCAATTACGGAAGGATTTTTTCCTGCTAACTGGGTTGTTAATAATCGAATTGCACCTTCGTAACCATATTTTTCACTCATGACTAACGTAAGGCACTGCGCAGCATTCCTTCGAATGGTTTTGTTACCGTTTTGTAAAGCAGACATTAAATAATCATAACTGGTATCTCCAATCCTTTTCATAGTTTCTATGATATATGGAACTTTACTATCATCTTCCAAAGCATTAACAAGAGAAGGAAGAACTGAATCTCCGAGCAAGGCAATTGATCTTGCGGAATAATAGGCCAGAGGTTCTCCTTTTTCAAACTGAGAGATTAAAATACTGCTAGCATTTATATTACCTAGAGTTCCTAAAGATTCAATAATAGCAAGTTGAGTATCGACGGAATCATTGAAGTTCTTCAATCTATTAATCAAAACATCTGCATTCTTTGGGTTGTCAATTTGCATTAATGCTAAAGCTGCATATTTAACGTGTGTTTCTATCTGTTCTCTATTTAGAATATTTCTTACTTCCTTGATAATTAGATTAGTAAGTTCGGGAAATTTTGTAAGCGTAAATAATGTTAATTCGGTATAAACTGGATCAGATTGTTTTATCCGAAAATTGAGTATCTTTTGAATCTCTTTTGGTTGATTAGAGATAAATTGGAAATCTATAAAAGTTTCTTCCATATTTGAAATTGATGAATCACATGTTCTCAAAGCGATTTCTGCCAAAGTTGTCAAGACTGGAACAATTTTGTGTGCTTTTTCAAGAGAGGCATAAATTACGTTTGCTTTTTTTGAAGCTATTATTTCATTTATCGGTTCAAAACTTGACTCTCTAGTTAAATATTTTGAAAGAATTGGAATAAAATGATAAAGATGATCAATGATAACTTGTTTGACAAATGGATGTGGATTTAAGATGTAAAAATCTAGTATTTTATCTGTTGGGATAAAAGCACTACTGAAGATAAGTTGAGCTGATTTCTTTCTGATTCTTTCTTCTCTATCAGCCATGAATGAGATAAGATGATGGAGCTCCTTGATGTTTCCCAGATTGATTCTATCAGTTTTGTTAGTCTGTAGATACTCCTGAATTTGTTCTCTACTCAAACTTCTTTCCTCCTCATTTCCTTCCTATACTCGATATATTCAATAATCTTTGAACCAAGGCTTTCAAATGCATCACTTACATTTTCATTTGTTTTCGCTGAAGTCTCAAAATAGTCAACTTTGAATCCTTTCTCTGCATACTTTTTATTTAAGTCAGCAATTATTACCTTCATTTGAGTACGTATTTTATTCCTTGCACTTTCAGTGATCAAGTCCATTTTATTACCTATTATAGAGAATGGAACTACCCCTCGTTCAGTACCTTTTTCAAGTTCTTTTACCCATTTATCTAAAACTTTGAGAGTCCACAGATTTTTTGCATCAAAAACCATTAGAGCGCCAAGAGCACCTTTATAGTACATCAATCTCACATTTTCGAAGACATCTTGCCCTGCAATATCCCATATTTGAAATAATACAGAATATTCTTGGATTTTCTTAGTCAATGAGGCGAAATCAGCACCAATTGTTTGAAGATGTTCAGTAACAAATCCATCACCCAGATATGATCTTCGCAAACTTGTCTTCCCAACTCCAGCTTCACCTGCTAGTATAACTTTAAGGAATAATTTTTCTCTATAGCTCAAATTGATCACTTCTGCTGCAGTAAGCTAGCTTAGTTCTGATTGTGTCTATTAAACATTTTATTCATCCTTTTAAAGAATTTAGAAAGTACTATCAGGATAAAATAGAGAAGAATGAATGCACCTAGAAATGTTAAAATTAAAAACAGAAACCCCCCGTTTATTATTAAACCGTAGTTGGGGGTTGCTAAATATCCAATAATGAAATTATTTGTAGTATGTAGGAAAATTGCTGCGTGGAATCCATATTTAATGTATGCATAACCAAAAACTACTCCTGCTACTCCGGCTTGGAAGATTTTCCAAGCTCCCCAACCATTGGCATAATGAACATAACCAAAAGCAACAGAAGAAAATACTAGGAAAATCACACCTATAAAATCTAGCTTTCTCCAGCCACCTATGAGGTATAGAAGTGGATTAGTGGAGCGAATATTCTCAAGAATTCTTGGAGTTTTTTTAGAGTCTAATTCAACTGATTTCTGCGGAGATTTGTATTTGATTGCACGTAAAACCAGATAGATTATCCCATATATAACAAAGAGTGGTAAGCCAAATATTAGCCACCGAAAAGTCATCTCTTCTGCGAAGCCTGCCCAGAAAAGTTGTGAAAAGTCGATGTAAAGATTATCATACAATTCTTCCAGCTGTAAAGATGTAATTGATACCACACCTATGTTTTGGAAGATGAAGATGATTACCATTGATAGAGCGAAGTTAAAACACAATAAACCCATAACACCAATCAAATCACTTTCAAGTGCTCTGGAAAAAATCTTGCTAGATCTACTTTTGGATGCAGAATTAATTTGGTGAGATGGACTATATTCTTTTATTTCTACAGAGGGAGTGAGGATATTGTAAGCAATATTTTCTTGTGAAGTCTCATCCTTTGGAGATTCTTTTAAATCGGGAGTAGTTGGATCTGAATTTGTATTGTTTTTGCTTGGTAAATAGACTATTAAAACAATGAAAACGAAAATTAACAAACTCAAAATTGATTGAACTAATTTCCAATCAACAAGTACAGAAGAGGGTATGGAGATGTAGTCAAAGATTTTTTGTCTGTAACCAGTGCTTGGGTTGTAAACAAATGCGAAATTAGGATAGTAAAGATTCAACCCTCGTTCAGATGTTACAGGTATAGAAGGATAGATAATGAACAAAAGAAAATTAGAAAACACAATTACAAGTCCTAAAATTATCATCAAAATCTTCCAGTATTTATTTGAATAAAACCTGAATTGTTTTTGAACTGATCCCAATCCTAGCTTTCTATCATCAGCTTGTAGAGTTTCTTTGAATATTAGTACTCCAAGAGTTTCTTCTATCTGAGGATAAAGCAAAATCCCAAAAGTCGTGCTAATGGCTACTATTTGAAGAACCTCAAAAACCGCTGTAGTTAGTTGTACATAGAAACTTGCTGGATCCAGAGGTACGAAATATACTACTATGTAATTAACAATAATTACTATGAATAAAATAAGGAAGATTAGATAGATATGTTTCAGAGAGTTTTCATTTTCTTCCAACTCTTTTCTTAGAAACCATCTTCTAAGTGACCACCCATAAATAAGATAGATAATTATGATACCTATATACAAGAACACTGAATAAGCAATAGAAAATCCTGGTAAAATTGAACCTTGATTCAGTTCGTTTACTGGGAGAAAGCGTTCGAGTAGTACTCTGATAACACCGAATAAAGAGATGCTAAGAAGAATGAACAAAGAATCGAAAGTTAACCTCTTTTGATGCATGTTATCTACTCTTTCCTTTCTAAGATGGCTCTGTGTAACCTCAACGGTCGAATATTTATAAAGTTGCTAGTATTGCAGTTTTACTCTGTTCTATTATTTTTGGCTTAGATTTCTTTGAGGAAAAATTTTTAAGCATGGGAGATTGTTTCTTATTACTATACTCTTAATGTACTATGCATACAGAATACAGGTGAGAAACATGAGTGATGAAACTAAAGTAGAAGACCCAAAGAAAAAAACCCCCGCTAAGAAAACAACTGCAAAGACTACTGCAAAAGCAAACGCAACTCAAAGCCAAATTATTTACATTGGTAAGAAGAACACCATCAGTTATGTTCTAGTTGCCGTTACAATCTTAAACAAAAGTGATCAATGTTCTATACAAGCGCGCGGAAGACAGATTTCTAAAGCTGTAGA
The DNA here is from genome assembly GCA_964590855.1 of uncultured archaeon. Classification (GTDB taxonomy): domain Archaea; phylum Asgardarchaeota; class Heimdallarchaeia; order Heimdallarchaeales; family Heimdallarchaeaceae; genus UBA460. The sequence goes on along the minus strand of CAZPXJ010000056.1, from coordinate 10,717 downwards.
TGTAGCAGAAATAACAAGAAGGAAGTTCTTAGCAGATATGGTGGAAGTTTCAGAGGTTTTAATCAGTTCAGAAGAAATCAAAGCAGATGAAGTAGGAAGCCCACCAAAAACAGTTTCAACAATTGAAATCATTTTGAAAAAAGCCAGCTAGAAGAAAAGTTAGAGTAAACTATTTTTTCCAACTTTTTACTTTACTATATTGTCTTTATCCATTAATCAGATTAGATGAAATCTCCAGCTTCTATTTTATTAGGTAGATAGAAGTTGGTGATATATTGAGGATCTCTTGCATTTAGTGCTTGGATTTCAGCTTTATAACCAGTATCCAATTGGATTTGTAGTTGTTCTCTCCATTTAGGTTTGCGTTGGACAAATTCCTCTTCTAACATTAGTTTAGATCGGTGTATATCCTTAGATGTTAGTTTGAGTAAAGCACTTCGAGGGATATCAAACCCACTGTCTTGAGATAGATCACTTGGTAGAAGTCCCAACCACTTGATATTCGGAACTGCTAAATTTGTACTTTCAAAACTTAGAGCTTTACTACCTACACTGTAAACTCTCATAATTTCAAAACCGTACGGATCTGCATCCATCAAGGCAAAAATAGGAAGATTAAGCTCATCATCAATCTTCTTTAGAAACTGTCTTGTAGCTACATCCGGTTGTCCTTTTGCAGTTACTAGAATGCTTGGAACATAATCATAAAACTGATCTTCTGCAAGTCTGTTAAAAATAGCATCTTTCTCTATTACTAGACACATTTCAGCATCAGTATTAAAATCTTCAATATCATCAATATTTGGAGAAATAGCCTTGCCTGCACCAATTGCGCTGCAATCAATAAAATCTCCTTTCTCTTTGAAACTCAATCTTCCAACTACGATTCCTTTTGATGAAGCACTAACATTAAGTGAAGACCTTGTTACTTGCAACATTGCACTGAGATCTTCAACTAATGAATCTGAGACAGATTGTTTTTCGAATGAATTGACATCCATATAGAAGATATCTCTTTTTGTGCTGTGTATATCTCTAGAGAGAAGATTATGAATAATTTTCATTATAATTGTCATTTGTTCGACAGAACTGACGGAAGATAAACTCCTAAACTGACGTTCAATCATTTGCCTTCCTATTAGAACTAGCTCTTGTTCTTCATCAAAACCAACGTTAGTTCCACTCCTTGAAGGTATAGAGAAGGATGCTTCAGTAGGTTTTTCCATTGCTTGTTGAAGAAAATCGAGTGCATATTCAACTAAAAGATTGTTAGTTTCCTGCGAATCTTTTGTTTGAACATGAGTAACACCATAAGGCATAAAGAATTCTTTCTTGTGAAGTAGTTCAGTTTTTAATGCTTTGATATTGTCTAACTGAATTGTTCGCTTAACACTAACTTTCATTGTCTGTTTTTCAAGAGGATATCGAGAGAGTTTTCTAGTTGGTTCCAATTGATACCATTTCTTTCCACTTCGTAGAAAGAGTATATAGGTACCTCTTTTCAAATCAAACGTATCCTTTACCCAATTATACATATCTCTTATTAATACCTCTTTATCAAAACTTACACTACGTTCTGTTGCAGGTAAAACTGTTGAATTTATAAATATGAAATTGTAGTCGTCTGTCATTTTCCACTACTCCTTGATTTGCTCTTCGAAGAGCCTTTTGATGTTGATGACGTTTTCTTGCCAGAGCTCATATCTAGTAAAGTAGTCTGCTTACTCTTTGCACCTGAAGTCTTAGAAGCTGGTTTCTTTACTGGTGATTGTGTTGAAGAGCTAGTTTCGGGGGAAGCTTTAGTTGTTAGAGTTTTCTTTGATGTAGTTGGTTTCTTAGCAGGGGTTGGCTTCTCTGTTGTCTTTGTTGTGGTCTTGGTTGCAGATTTAGTTGCAGATGTATTTGTTTTTTTTCCAGCTGAAGATTTCGAATCAGTCAAAGGTAGTCTGTTTTTCAATCCTTTGATTGCCATATAACTGAGATCTACTTTACTATCTAAAACAGCTGATGGATAGAGTACGAATTCCTTGAAATTGTTTATACCTAACTGTTTAATTTGAACCAAGATTGTCGCTTTGACATCCAGCTCTTCAATTTTCTTATCTAGGTGTTGAATCAATTTTTCTACTTTAACTAAAGTAAATGCAGAAGATTTCTTAGCTTCTATTGTTGGAAAGATTAGCTCTTGGATTGTAGAGATACCAACCTCTTTAAGTTTCTGAATTTCTTGATCACCGATAAATGGCATTGATGGTTTTAAATCAGTTTCATCTTTCTGAGAGAGTTTAATCGATTGATCAGTAAGTGTAGAGAGAAGAGACTTCAGTTGTCTATCAGGTACCTTGATTTGACTAGCTATTTGTTTGCAATTGGAAATAAAAATATCGTTAACTAGTTTTATGTTCATATCATATAAAATGAACAAACTTGAAGGATTCTCTCTTGTCAAATCGGAAAGATTGTAAAACGGTGTATTCAAGATTTTTCTAATCCTAGATAGGGGGAGAGCTGTTAATCCCGAAGTATTCATCAAAACCTCATCGGATACACTTAAGTGAGTGATAGTAGAATAGCCAGAACGGATTAATAACTTCTTGATGTTTTCATCTATGAAACTAACACTGTTTAATGGATAACAATCAGCTGAAATGATATCATTAATAGCAACAAAGTTGAGTTTTTTAACCATTTCTTTAGCAGATACCAGCTGTTTGTCTGTCAATTTACTTTTGGTGAATACACTATTGGTATTAGCTGATAACATGAGATCTAATACTTGAGTATACCCTTGTTTATTCATTTTCTCAATTAGATTGTCATCTTTAGTTAAAAGGAAAAGAGTAGCTCTGAGGATAGC
>CAZPXJ010000056.1:0-7850 GCA_964590855.1 uncultured archaeon | reverse complement strand
GCAAGAATAATAATTGAATAATGAACCGAAAGTCTTCAATCCATGCTTCTTAAGGAGAGTGTTAAACTCTGTTCCTTTAATAAATGTAGAGAGTCTTCGTTGTTCTTTAGTAATCAAATCTTCAAGTAAATCAAATCTTATTGAAGGCAAAATTTCCTTACAAATCACTTCTGATTTTGCTTTGTGTTTGCAATGAGCTAATAAATCATAAAAGGTCTTCAGTTTATTTTTGGTAACATAGGTAAGAGCTTCTGTGTTTTCGATTATATCAGGCAAGTCAATTAGTTGCATAGACATGATGTTACTAAGTTTAAAGCACAATTCCCATTCTTTAGTAGTATTATTCTTAGCTTTCTTGATGAACAGCAGAGCTTCTTCTACAGAGTAAATAGAATGTTTTTTCAAAAGATTAATCTCACTAGTGGAAAATAGCTTATCTGGTAAACCTATGAAGTTCCCCTTGAGTTGTTTTAAAAGATCTAATGATATATTCTTGAGATTTCTTTGCAAAGTAGTATCAGTTACAACACTGAAAAGTGATTTTTTGGGTTCAAGTAACATTTCAGCAATAGTTTCAAACTCTTGAGAAGCTATTTGGTTAATATTTTCAAGCGTTGGTTCAGAAAGAATAACAGGAGATCTTTCAAGATACTCGAATAACTCTCTTATTTGTTTAGCATATTCTTCAGGAAGATTGCTCAATATAGAAGAGTATAATTTATTATCATAACCATGCAATAATAAAAGATATTCAAGAGATAAGTCTGGGCATTTAACTTTTCTATTTGTAGGGTCAACATTGAGCACATTACAGAGTTCTGTTCCTCTTGAAAACATGAAATCAGCTGTTCTCTTTAAAATCTCTCTTTGAGATTTAACAATTGTAATTATCTCTAAGCTGGGAAGCAAAAATAGTAGTTCCATCAAAGTGATTGAATCTTTAACTTTAGGTTCAAGTTTCTTGATATCTAACTTGACCATTGTATTGATTTTTTCTTTCAAGTCCTTTGGAATAGCATTCTTTGTATCCATAGCTTTGATTAGTTGAATATAATCTCTATATCCTAGTTTTTGCAGTTCTGTTACATCTTGTACAGAAAGAATCTTATTTGCTTTGATGATTGGAGGTTTGAGAATATTAGCAGTTGTCATGCTTTCTAGGGCATTAATTGCTTCAGCTGGAGGGATAGAAAGTGTACTCCCTAAATCCTTATTTGATAACTGGTATAAATCACCAATTTCTTTCAAACTACTAGTTGTCTTTTTCCACCCATTAAGTGGGATTTTAGGTATCTTTGCAAGGAAAATGGAGGTAGTGAAGAGCTTTTGAGCTGCGTTGATATTTGATTTTGAAGTCCTATAATTTTCAGTGATGATATCATCTACTAGTTCATCGACAGTTTTGTAAGATAAACTTAGCTCTTTCTTTACTTTTGGATTGAATACTTTAAGGGTTGAAATCTTTATTCTACTGGTGATATCACTTCTAATTTTCTTGGTAGAAATAGTTGGAAGAAGCTCCTGAATTTTTGTTTTTAGCTTAATAGGAGAGAAAGTTGGCCAAAAGCTCTTAGGTTTGATAAGTAAATCAATATAGGTATAAATGCTTTTAGAATTCAAACTTTGAATGTCACTTGTACTGAACTTTGTAGAAGCTGAAATAGGATGTTTTAACACTTGAAGAAGTTTAAGATTTTCTGTACTTAGATTCTTGAAATTAATATACATCTCAAGTAGAAGTTCATTGAATAAATCTAATTTCTTAAATTTGAGTTCCTTCTGGAGTGCAGCAATTTCGCTTTCTGTGAATACTTGTTCTATGGTTATGAAATCGTCTTTAATCTTTTCAGATGAGGCTGAAAATGTTCGCAAGAATTCTGTAATGTTATCTACTTCTTTCTGATCTGAAATAGTGATGAGTTCCTGAACAGAGAAAATCTCATTATTAAGGTAATCTTTCTCTATCTTATAAAATGGAAGTTTCAGGATTTCTTTGTAATAGAGAATTGGTGTTTGTAAAATAGAACCTATCCTTTCTTTAATCTTATCTATTCTACTGTCCGAGACTATCCAAGGATAAACAGAATACTCCCTTAAATCGTTCAAATTGAAAACCCCTATGGATTTTAGAAATTCTTTATCTCTATCAGTGAGGAAAAATGCATCCCTTAAGTGTGAATCTTGATTTACGATGACTTTCGCATTGATTTCATCAACATTTATCGAACTAATGATTTCATGTATTTTTTGAATGCTTGTTCTAGCTTGAGTTGCTATTGTCTTAGGCGAGAGTATCAACAAATCAGCAATGATTGATATTCCAGCTCTTTTCAATGCAGCCTCTGTTTTGGTCTCTAAATCTAGATATCTGATGTTGGCTAGTAGGTAAGGACCAACTCTGGAAAACACTCTTTTATCTTCAATAAACAACTCTGAAGTAAGAAGTGAGGTATAGGAATGAAATCCTTTTCCAATAATATATTTTTCAGTTGTGGAAAGAGGATCCTTAAACTTTAATTCTTCGATTGTTTTTATCTTATCAACATTATCAAGAATAATTTTGATGTTATCTTTTGAGATATTGTGGAAGTTAACCAAGATATCCGAAATAGTATAGTGGGGTTTGCTGTAGATATAAATCAACAATTCTTTTGTAAGACCAGGAATCAAGCTAGGACTGGAGTTCAAATTTATTAGTAACTCCTCGAGTTCATCTTCCTTCAATTTGGTTATAGATGTTATATAACGTGAAGGAAGGAAAAGTAAGTGGTCAACTGTTGTGATACCAGCAGAGACTAAAGATTCAGTAATAGCTTTCTTAAGGCCTAATTTTTCTATGGCAATACCAAACTTCTCAATGTCATGAAGTTTTGTAATCAAGTAATTGGGATCGGTTTTTTGTCTTGAAATTAGACGTTTGATACTAGCAGACCATTTTTGTTGAGGAACCTCAAGAAGATCTGTATATGTAAGAACATTGTTAGAGATTAATTCATCAATATCTTTCTTACTTAAGTTCAAAACTTTACCAATTATAGTTATAGGAGTTAATAACATTGAAACTAGTTGTGTAAGACTTTTTTTGTCATCTGGTGAAATTGGTAATTGATCAAGGTTTAGATTTGCTGCTTGAGTAAGTGATACACAACCATATTCCTTCAGTAGATTCTTGACGTTATCAGAAATCTCAGTAAAGAGGTCAATATCCAACCCAACTAATCTTGCGCTTTCTTCTAAGACACCCAAATCTAATCTGGTAATGACTGACCTCAGAACATCAGTTGATTGACCCATTATGTTAGCAAGCATTGGAAGTGGTAAAGATAGATAATGGTAAACGTTATGAACTCCATTTTGCTTTAATTTCTGAACCTGAGTTGAGGTCAATCCTTCAAGAGAAGAGATGTTGAAATTCTTGAGAGAGTAGAGAATAGGTCGTATCTCTTGAGCTATCTTAGTATCAGCATTTACAAGACTATCAGCTGCAATTAACTCATCAATATAGACTATCTTTTTAGATTTAAGTTTCTTTAATAATTTAACATCGGTAATTAGCTTCATTTCATCAAGTTTTATAGCCCAAGATGGAGGTTCTAAATTGACTAACTCTTCATTGAGAGATTTATTGAATGCTGAAATAAGATTGTTTGGAAAAGCTACTATCTCAGGTTTTGATTTTGATTCTGTAAGTAGTAATTGAGTAGATAGGATATTATTTGCTTGTCTATCTCTCAATCTGTTGAAGCTCTTAACATCCAGACCTATAACATCGTAAATCCAAGATATAGGTTGGAAGAAATTATGAGTTATATCTGATATCACTTTCTTCTCTTTATCTGTAAATCCAAACAAAGGATGTTGTACAAAATCAAAGAGGAAAAGACTTGTAGTCAGCCCATAACTTCTGAATTGCTCACTCATCTTATTTGGTAATTTGATTGCTTGATTAAGATGGGGACTGAAGGTTTCAGACATCCGTTTTGTGAGATTGAAATTGGTTTGGAATTCCCTAATATCTTTGTTAATCTCAGAGGTAGTATTTTCTAACATTTGCACCTTAGTTGAAATTAATTCAATTACATGATGAACACCATTTCTTCTGAGAGCAACTTTCGAGTCCATATCAAAGTAAGGAAGAGAGAAAATGCTCAAACTAAGAAAACTAACTAGTTGTTCTACAAAAGATATATTGGAAATCTTTTCTATTCTTTCAAATTCTGAGAATTGAAGTAAGTGTTCAGGAACAAATCCAAATAGATCTTCTACAGTCTTCTTGTCAGGATCGAAGTAAAGACCCCTGAGTAATTCTTTGATTGGTTCGTTAAATAATAGAGGGGTACCTCTATCTAAACTGAATTGACCTTTTCTTATCTCAGATACTTCTTGGGGTATAGAACCATCAAAAGCTCTCTTTAACTCACTATCATTTACACATAGAAAATCAATTATTCTTAGTACTCCCATCTGGGATAATTGTAATTTTGTTTCTGTTGATATCTCCTTAATTCTGTATATAGATATGTTACAACTACCTAAGAAATCTTTGACTACTTCATCAGAAACATTGGTAATTGTAAAGGCTTGATAATAATGGCTATAGATATCTTGGACATATTCTTTATCTGATTTTAGTAGATAATTGATAGTTGATTTTTTCAATACTGGGAATTCTTCGATTTTTACTCCCTTTCTACTTATTTCATTAGCTAAAGTAAGAGGATCTATTTTGTCAATATATTTTCTAACTTCCTTTTCACTAATATCCAAGATCAGAGCTATGGTAGAAACATCCTCTGTAATAAATGACAGAATATCTCCAACTCCTGAATAGATCAACTTCTGTACTTGTTGATTTGTTAGACCAATAAAAGCAACTGATGCAAGATACATCTGAACCTCACGGAACACATCTAATTTCACAAGATGAGGGTGAGATTCTCTTATCTCTACCATTCTAGAGTTGAAATCTTGTATTGAGTAAATTCCAAGTTTGTTGATTTTTTCTAGATAGTCTTCGTCTATTGATGGTAGCAGAGTAATAGGAATTGCTGCTTCAATTCTCTTATCTGCTAGCTCATCTAGAGATAATATATCTAATGCATGAAACTCTTTGTAAATTGGGTTTTGTGTGATGTGAAAGAGCTCTTTCTTATCTAATAGAGCGAGATCGATAACGGAGTTAATCTCATAAAATTCTAATCGTTTAATCTCATCAAAAGATAGAAAACCAATGAATCTGATGGATCCCGAGAGAATCTCTTTTACTTTCTGGTAATTCTTAACAGGTAGTATATCAGATATACGTTGAGTGTCAGCAGAATAGTAGAGAGCTTCAATATCTGTAATGCCTAAATCTGCTAATTGCTTGATTTGTTTCTCTGAAATTAGAGAAGATTCAAGGATTTTATGAGACTTCTCTTTTCTGAATGTTACAATCATTTGATAGTTCAGATTGCTTTGTATCTCTCTGATATATCGCATAGATAATCCAGTGATTTCAGAAAGAACTTGAACAGGAAGAGAGAAGAAATCGATTAAGGTGTTAACAGATGATTTGCTTAACTTTAGAGCCATTTCTCTGGGAAGACCCAAAGATGAAATTGGTACAGCAAGATCTTTCATTAGACTGTTGAAGGAATCTACTTCCAGAAGTTTTGAATGGAAAGGTGCTAACCCAGAATGCTCAGTCAAATCAATATCAAATACGTCACCAATTTTTGTATTGTTATAATCTTCTCGTTGAATTTTCTTGATTCTTGTGAAAAATGGAGTGATTCGAAGAGGTAATTCTAGAAGGGATCTAATTAGAGTTAGATTGTAATTCTCTGCTTGATAATGTTTGTCCTTTGAAAGGAGGTGTGAAATAACTTTAGGATCAGTTATAACATCGGATAGTTTTTTGTTTTCGAAATCCTCTACTATTTTTTCAAAGAAAGAACTATTATACACAGAAGAAGGTAATTTAGAGAAGAAATGGAAGGATCTCATTTCTAACATTTTTGAAGAATTAGAGGAAATGGATCTATATAATTGCGGATCTGTAATTTCCTCATCAGGGATAAATAGTAACTGGAATACACTCTTTATGTTATTTTGCTCCCATACTTCTAATGAATATTCTGAGATTTCAGTAAAGATTCTTAGAGGAAGTGCTAGTACTTTCTGCACAGCTGATATCTTAGGCCACAATTCTGGATTTAATTGATAAAAAGCAGGATCACTTTCGTAAAACAGCTCTTGAATCGTTTGGAATCTTTCGAACTGGAAGATAGAATCTTTACTCAATTGTCTCTGTTCCATTTTATCAAATAATTTTGTTTCAAAAGCAAATATACCCTTATCTTCGTATGCTTCTACGATACTTTGAGAAGTAAGCGATGCTTTAATTTCATCTAACTGATTTGAAGGGATTTGCACTAATTTAGTAAGTTTCTGATTTGAATATAAAATGAAATCAGCAATGGTTAGAATTTTGTTCTCCCTAAGTATTTCAGTTTGTTCAAATGTTAGATTAGGTAAGAAGTAACTTGGTAAAGAGAAATAACTAAGAATATCTGATAAATCTAAACCTCTCTTTATATTCTCAATTCTTTCATCAGGAATACCAGTTCTTTCCATCAAGCTTTCAGGAGATGTAAGCATAAAACTAAGAAGTGTTGGAATATTCACTTCTTTTAGGGTAGCAATTAACTCAGCATCTAACATATCGGAGAGGTGATTTATAGGGAGATTGAGAACTTGTTTGAAAGCTTCAACAGTTCTCCAAGGCAAGATTGTTTCATCCCATTTATTCTCAGTAGAAGAGAAATATAAATCCTCCAAAGTGTAGATATTTATTTCTTCAAGCGCTTTAACTACTTCGGTTTTGAATATGTCAAGTTCAGAGATATCAGTACCAGTATCGCTTATTCTAATATTCTTTTGGAAACTCTTTGCTTCATCAATACTAATACCAAGATAGGTTGATATTTGCTCTGCCTGACTCACAAGCAAGTCAATTATTCGGGTGATACCATTATTTTGCAGGATATTCATCTGATCAGTTGTGAGAGTTATAATCTGGTCTTCTTCTATTGTTGTTGTACCTTCTTCTCCTTCAATTTGAACTGTTTTTTTTACCTTTTTCTCCCAAGTAACTAGAGTTAATGGGGATCTTAACAATTTTCTGAATTTATCCACGACGTTCCAATTTACGAGAGAAGCGGAGAAAATCATAGGTTGAGCAAGATAGAAGATTTTGTCGACTGTATCATACCCACCAAGTATTAAGGAGAGAATTTCATGTGAAGAGAACCGTTCAGATTCCTCAAAATCAAAGGAAACGAGAGATTTGAATCTATTCTTGTCAATTTTCTCAAAGAAGTTTGTGCCATGTTGTTCAAGTTGAAAATCATTCAAAAGATCAATAATTTCTTGTTCTTCTTTTTCGAGAATAGATGCTATTTCTTTTGGAGTGTATTCAAACAGCTGATGAACAGCTATTATGTTCTTATTCCTAAGGTTTTCAAAATCTGAGAGTGAAAGTTTTGATACTCTTGAAATAGGTAAAGCAAGAGCTCGTTGAAAATCGTCAAACTCACTTATTAGCAGAGCTTGTTTACTAAATACATCGACTTCTTCTATATTTCTGGTTTTTAGCATATTATGTAACTCAAGTACCACATTTCTATGAGCAGCATTACTGAGTTCTGATTCAATGATTTCTGGGATGAGATCTAGAAATTGTCTAATTGTAACTATATTTCTTGCTTGTAATCTTAAAAGTGCTTCTTTTAGGGTAGGGAGTTGTTTCTGCTTCCTATCATATAAATGTGATAATTCAATAATTTCCATTTTAGATAACTGACTTA